>CAYMIR010000246.1:0-1550 GCA_964390655.1 uncultured Marinovum sp. | reverse complement strand
ATTCTTTTTCAACACGATTTTATTGTTTATTTTTCAATTTTTGCAGTCTTTTTGGTTTATTATTTATTTCGGAACTCTCATTTTGGTTTAATCATTAAAGCAGTGGGTGAAAATCATGATAGTGCCCATGCATTAGGATATAATGTTGTACTGATTCGCTTTTTTACAATTCTTTTTGGCGGGGCTTTGGCTGGATTAGGGGGTGGATACCTTTCATTGGTTAGAGTTCCTCAGTGGACAGAAGGTATGACTGCAGGAGCAGGATGGATAGCTTTAGCTTTAGTAGTTTTTGCAAGCTGGCAACCATTTAGACTACTAGTTGGCGCTTATATTTTTGGTGGAATTACTTTGTTACAGCTGAATTTGCAGGCACTCGGTTTAGAAATTAATGTTGCTCTCTTGTCTATGTCGCCTTATTTGGTAACAATAGGCGTATTGGTATTTATGTCGGCTCGGAGGAATAAAAATTCATTAGAGGCTCCTAAGTCTCTTGGTAAAACGTTTTTTGGGCTTTAGTAATTTATTTTATTGGAAGGAGTTAAAATGAAAATATTAAAAATTTGTTCAATTATTCTGTATACTTTTTTTATATCAAGTTTTGCTATTGCATCGGATATGAAAGTTGGCTTTATATATATTGGACCCCCAGGTGATCATGGTTGGAATTATCAACATGATGTAGGAAGGAAAGCAGTGGATGATGCTTTTGGTGGAAAAGTAGAGACTGTTTTTCAAGAAAATGTACCAGAAAGTGCGGACGCAGAAAGAGTTATGACGCAAATGGCTTTATCTGGTACAGATATGATATTTGCTACTTCATTTGGATATATGGATCCAGTTATAAACGTTGCAAAGAAATTTCCTAATGTAAAATTTGAACATGCAACAGGTTATAAAACTGCTGATAATGTCTCTACTTATAGTGCAAGATTTTATGAAGGAAGAACAGTAATTGGTCATGTTGCTGGTAAAATGACTAAAACAAATAAAATAGGTTATGTTGCTTCTTACCCTATACCAGAAGTTGTCAGAGGGATAAACTCTGCTTATTTAGCAGCTAAAGCAGCTAATCCAAATGTAGAATTTAAAGTAATTTGGATTTTTACTTGGTATGATCCTGCCAAAGAAGCAGATGCTGCAAAGACATTAATACAGCAAGGTGCTGATGTGATTATGCAGCATGTTGATAGTTCAGCTATTATGACAGTTGCAGAAGAAGCTGGTGTTTATGCTTTTGGCCAAGCATCTGATATGAGTGAATTTGGTCCAAATGCTCACCTTACTGCTATAATAAATGGTTGGGCGCCTTATTATGTAAAGCGTGTTCAGCAAGCTATGGATGGTACTTGGAAAGGTGGAGAACAAACTTTTGATGGAATAGGTGCTGGTATGGTTATCATAGGTGATATGTCTGAAAAAATACCTGCAAATATTCGTAAAGAAGCTCAAGATTTAGCAGATGGCATTGCTTCTGGTGATATCCATCCATTTACTGGACCAGTTAATAAACAAGATGGATCCCCTTGGTTAGCTTCTGGAGAAACAGCTGA
>CAYMIR010000245.1:0-1562 GCA_964390655.1 uncultured Marinovum sp. | reverse complement strand
GCTCCATATAAAACTACGGAAGAAATAGAAGAAAGAATATTAGAGACTTGAGCAATAGCTTCTTTAATTCTTACAGCAGTAATATTAGGAAATTTGCTGGCAACTTTTCGGAGCAATTCAGCTTCAGCTTCTGGATTTGCATAAACGGTTGAAATAAAGGAATGCGGAGCATTTTGTAACGCATGAGGGTTCATTGACATTATGAACCCTATTCCTGCGGTAGAAAAATCAACATCTCTAAAGCTAGTAATGGTCGCATTAATATCGCGACCCATGATATTGACTGTCAGTTCATCCCCAAGAGATAAGCCCATTTCTCTGCCTTCTTCTTCAGCAAAACTTATTTGAGCTGGGCCCTCATAGCCTGGGTCCCACCAAACACCTTCAGTGATTTTGCTTCGTTCAAGTGGTTTGCTTGAGTAAGTGAGGCCGCGGTCACCTCTAAGAACCCAATGATCCCCTGAATACTCTTTTGCAGGCATACCATTTATTCGCGATATTATACCTCTTATCATGGGAGCTTCATCAAACGAAGTCACATCTTTATCGGTTTCCATAATTTGACGAAATTCTGGCATTTGGGATTTTTGGATATCAATAAAAAAATATGAAGGTGCTACGTCAGGTAAATCTTGTTGGATTGATGTTCTAATGTTTCCACCGATTTGCCCAATACTAGATAGTACAGATAGACCAATTCCTATTGATAAGATGACAATAATAGCACCTTCTTTTGGGCCCGTAATTGCTGAAAGAGCCCATCTCAATTTTGGATTGGATCTTAATTTTATTCTAATTTTTTTAGTGATTACCCTGATTGCAGCAGCGACTATAATTAAGCAGAGAAAAGCAGAGATAATGGCTAAAGCAGTCCACAGCGTGAGTTTAATTGATCCTGTAAAATATGAGGCTAAAGCAATTAAAAAAAGTATAAATCCTGAAGTAGTAACAAGATACACAAACCGAGGAAGGTTATAATTAGCTTCGGTTTCATTTCTGAATAACTCGGAAGAGTTAACGTTTTCAATGCTAGATAAAGGCCATAACGAAAAGGTTATTGCAGTAACTAATCCATAAATGATTGCTTCAAAAATTGGTTGAAAATAGATACCTATTTTTACTGGGATTGGAATTGTGTCTGTGATCCAGTTTCCTAGTAAAAAAGGACCAATACTCCCCAAACAGACTCCTATTAAAGTTCCTAATGAAGAAAAACATAATATTTGGATAAAGTAAGTTTGAAAAATAATATTATTTGATGCGCCGATACTCCTGAGTGTCGCTATTGTAGCCGTTTTAAGAAGTAAATAGCTTCTCACGGACGCTGCAATTCCAACGCCACCAACGATCAATCCCGATAATCCAACTAATACTAAAAAAGTTTCTAATCTTCTAACAAACTCACTGATGCCGGGAGCAGCATTTCGTGCATCTTTCCAACGCATACCGGTTGTTTCAAATTTCTCTACAGCAGTTTTTGAAATTACATCTAAATTTATATTTTCTTTCAGATCTAGCCGATATTTGGTTGAAAAAAGTGTCCCAGGTGTGAGGAGGCCTGA
>CAYMIR010000244.1:0-1620 GCA_964390655.1 uncultured Marinovum sp. | reverse complement strand
AAAAATGCGATTTTGTTTCTTCATGGATTTCCGCAAACTCATGCAATGTGGGCAGGAATAGCTGACAAGTTTCCTGAAAATTATCCTATTATCTGTTCTGATTTAAGAGGATATGGCAATTCGGGAAAGCCGCAGGGTGTTGAAAATTTTAGTTTTAGAAATATGGCCAAAGACCAATTTCAATTAATGTCGCACTTGGGTTTCGAAAAGTTTCACATTGTGGGTCATGATAGAGGAGGGCGAGTAGCTCATAGAATGGCGCTCGATGAGACCGATAGAGTAAAAACTATTACACTTATGGATATAGTTCCCACCGAACTTTTGCTTTCTGAGTTAACAACTCACGTCGCTCAAAGCTATTATCATTGGTTATTTTTGGCACAACAATCGCCTTTTCCAGAAAAATTGATTTCTGCGGACCCTGATTATTATTATGAATCTTGTCTTTTGGGTTGGGGCGCAGCAAATCTTGACAGCTTCGACCCAGAAAAACTCAGCCAGTACAGAAAATCTTGGAATAACGCCGACACTATTCGTGCTATGTGTGACGATTATAGAGCAGCAATACATTTTGACTGGGATCTTGATAAAGAGGATCGAAACCGTTGTCTTGAGATCCCAGCTTGCGTGATGTGGGGAAAAACTGGAGCAATGGCTCAGCACTTTGATGTCCCTGCAACTTGGAGAGAAAATTTTTCAAATATTGAACAAAAGCCCATGGATGGTGGGCACTTTTTTCCTGATCAATATCCACAAGAAACTGTAAGTGCCCTAACGTCTTTTATTGTCAACAATATCGATTAAGGCATCGAACGGAACATAGCCCCGAATTAATTCATCATTTACAACGAAGGTCGGAGTTCCGCTTATTTTTAGTCTTTCAGCTAGAGTGCGAGTATAAGTAATCATATCATTGACCTCATTACTTTCCATTGCATTTTCGATGAGTTTGGCGGTTAAATTGAGATTGCTAATAATTTGATCGAAGGCTTTACCGCTTGGTGGAGATTTCATTTTAATTAAAATATCGTGAACAATCTTATACGTTTCATCGCCATGTACGATTTTAACTGCTAAAGCAAATTTAGATAATTCAAGAGAGTCTTCGCCTAGTATGGGGAACTCCTTTATTATAAATCGAATGTTCCCATCGGTATTAAGAAGTTTTTCCACTTCATTATGCGCTTTCTTGCAATAACCGCATCTGTAATCAACAAACTCCACCAAAGTTATATCCCCATTTGGATCTCCGCCTATAAATGAAAAGCCATCTTCAAAAATAGCTTTTTTATGCTTTTTCACTAACTCAAAATCAGATTTGGTGGCGGCTTGCTGCTCTTTTTTGCGCAATACTTCGACGGCTTCCATAATAATTTCAGGATTCTCAAGAATGTATAGTCGAATTTCTTCCTGCAATAGCGCTCTATCGGTTGCGCTCATCTTGGAGAGGTCTAAAGCAAACGACTGAGTTGCCAATAAAATTATAAACGAAATTACTATTCTAAACATTAGTTGGCCCTATACTTTGAAGCGACACATCTATGGCTACTAGATATTGCATTCTCCTTGGGATGATAAATATATTTTCCACACACCCTTCACAGGGTTAAATCAATTTTT
>CAYMIR010000243.1:0-1632 GCA_964390655.1 uncultured Marinovum sp. | reverse complement strand
TCAGACTTGAAACGCAAGGTGATGTTGGAGAAGTTGAACCTGGAACTCATGCTGGCGCACCTGCGGACCATAAGTTAAAAAAGAAAGCTTGGATAACAACTGGTATATCTGCAGTTATCTGGATAACCATTGCTTCCGTTATTTTATCGGGAAATCTTACAATTCACGATATTGATTTTTTTAATCGGATGAGTTCACACTGATTTATAGCTTAATTGGTAAATCAACAGACTTTAAATAAGTAGGTTTAAGGTTTAAATCTTTTGCGGGTAGCCAACAAACTTATGATTTCTCAAGGTTCTAAGCGATTCGGAAACCGATTGGGGAAGTTCCGATGAGACAGTTTGCCTCGATACCAGAATATAAGGGCTTTGGGTTAAAAACTAGCATTTGTTGGGCCTTAAAAGTATTTAGTTGTGTAAACACAAATTAATATCTGGACGAATTAGGATGAATTTGTAATTCCTTTTGTAGCCTTATTAATAGTCTGGTTACTATTCAAAAGCATCAATTTATCTATGGAGAATTTCAAAATGCAATTAAAAGGTAAAACCGTCATCGTAACCGGAGGAAGCAGAGGCATTGGATTGGCGATCGCAAAAAAGCTTGCCAAAAAAGGTGCCAATATAGTGATTGCTGCAAAAACTGTAAGCCCACACCAAAAACTTCCTGGAACTATATATACGGCGGCCCAAGAAATAGAGGGCTTGGGAGCAAAATGTCTTCCAATTCAGTGCGATATCCGTTTTGAGGAGCAAGTTTCTAAAGCAGTAGATTTATCGGTAAAAGAATTTGGAGGAATAGATATATGCATAAACAATGCAAGCGCTATCTCTCCAATTTCAACAGAAGCGTTAGATATGAAAAGATATGATCTCATGCAGGATATAAATACCCGAGGCACATTTTTAATGACGAAAACCTGTTTACCCCATTTAAAGAAAAGTGAACATGCTCATATATTAACATTGTCACCACCTTTAGACCTTAATGATAAATGGTTTGCTCCAACAGTAGCATATACTATTTCAAAAATGGGAATGAGTATGCTTACTCTTGGGCATGCAAAAGAGCTTGAAAAATTTTCGATTGGGGTGAATTCTTTATGGCCTCTCACCGCTATAGATACTGCAGCAGTAAGAAATATATTAGGTGGGGAAAGTATGGCAAACAAAAGCCGTAGTCCGGAAATTGTGGCCGACGCTGCATTTGAAATACTATCAAAAGACCCCAAAGAATGCACAGGAAATTTCTTTATTGATGAGGTTTTACTTAGAGATTTGGGTCAAAAAGACTTTAGTCAGTATTCTATTACAGACGAGGAACTTCTGCGTGACTTTTTTATTCCAGATGAAATCGCAGAAGATTTACCGACCAAAACTGCAAACATTTTTCAGTCAAAATAGAAAGCAAAAAGTTGTATATATAACTTTAAAAGCGCACGACTAATCGTAAAAAGTATTTATATTTTAATCGCTCCATGGGCCATGATGCGCTCCTTGTTTGTCGAATCTTTCAAAACTGTGAGCACCAAAATAATCACGCTGGGCTTGTATTATGTTCGCGGTAGAGCGACCAGTACGCATCATATCAAAGTATGTAAGTGCAGAAGAAAGGGCTGGTATGGGTAAA
>CAYMIR010000242.1:0-1773 GCA_964390655.1 uncultured Marinovum sp. | reverse complement strand
CTCACTTTCATTAGCTTCCATGTGTTTACTATAATTAACAACATCTGTAGCTAAAATAATAGCAACTTTACGATCTATTTCTTTTTCAGCCATCACTCTCTCCGTTAAAGATGATGTTAGGTAAAGCCACTATTTACTTCAAACATGACGTTGCGTTAAGAGTGTGATGCAAATTTCAATTAGAAACTTTACCTATCAAAACAAAAATGTGTTAGCAGAGTACTTGCTAAAATAAGACTATCTTGTTTGGGGTATCCAACCCTCTAATACTCTCTTCATGACACATGAAAGCCTCAGAATAGTGTCCTATAAGCTAATTTAAGGTCATAGGATTCTGAATAAATGGTGTGAATTGAGGACCAGGAATACTGAGAACTAAAGGTTAGGATTGTTCACTAAACAGCCTGCTATGGCACGAATTCTTTTGACATTTAGGTTTTACCTTGGTTAGCAAGTGCTAGTGCAGAATCTATAATGACTTCAATCGCTGTATTAAGAAGACCTGGATTAGTCACGACTTCCGGCAGATCGCTACGAGCGTGAAAATGGGGGGCGAGCCCAGCTATAGAGAGTGTTGGCCAGTTATTCAACGCCCAACACTTCGATTCTCCAACCCAATTTTCTTCATTGGTAGGATCAGACGAGCTAGACAGTTTAATGCTTAACCTCTTCAACAAGCTAGCAATACGCCCGGCTGTCACGGTATCGGCAGAACAGATAGAGGTTATCTTTGCATCGATATTAGCGATACATGATCCAAGGTGAAGCACACATCCAGGTTTCGTGTTGTAGCTTTGAGCTAAATGGTATCCGCCACACATACCAAGCTCATGGCCACTTGTCAGAAGAAGATCGACCGCAAAATTTTGTGATAACTGCCTAGATACGAAGATCGCAATCGCTAGTCCACAACCCCTTTCTCCAGCACACCTAAACCAACCCGATATTGGCGTCGTCACAACGACTCTTTGGGAACCAGTTGGACCAGAAAAGCGAGCTATTACATTTTTTGCCATGCGTTTTCTAACTGAAGCTGCGAAAAATATTTCAGCACCACTGGTTTGGATTTTGTTCAAATTATTCTGTGCAACAAGAACAACTGGGAAGTCCAGATCCATTCTATGATCCCAATTAATAGCGCATAACCCCCCTGTTGGACATCGCGTTGCAAGAACAAGCCCATCAAAGCCATCTTCTTTCGCTGCATCAACCATACAACAAATCTCATGGGAAATCACGTCTTCATCTCCATGTGCATCGACAATACCAGTTGCAATATTGTTTAGATTGCGTTGCCCGATTAACGAATAGTAAAGCGCCTCAGCTTCGATTAATTTCCCCGCGCTCCAAACACTAAGCTCAGCATCGAAATGATAATAAGGGAACGTCTGAAATGAAACATCCGCTCCGCCAACTCCCAACTCAGAATTGAGCCAAAACAATGTGTCGTGATCTCCCTGCGTTCCTGTGCGGTGAATACCCATCTCAGAGAAAACGCGTACGATTTCATATGCCTGATCGCCTTTATTCAATCTAAGACTCCATATTTTCTAAAGGAAAACATATACAAAATATTCTCATCAGGTTTTAATAATGTCTCAAAATTTTTTTTCTGAAAAGATCAAACTTCCTTAACTTTCTACCCAGAATGTTTAAGCACTAACATTTGCTAAAAAAGCCTATGGTTTTTTAGTTACCTCAAGGATATGTCTTAGGGTTGTATGTTATATGTGCATATCAGCTTTCTTCCATGGAGATCGCTGCGGCTGTATT
>CAYMIR010000241.1:0-1775 GCA_964390655.1 uncultured Marinovum sp. | reverse complement strand
AATGTCATTTCGCCCGCCATAGCACCGTAAGGTATTGAAACCATTGTAAAACCTAAAGTTGATATCAAGAAAAAAACGATAACCCAGATAAGGCTTGCACTCGTAGTGAAATTTTCTGGCACAGCAAATAGTCCAATCATTGCAAGTGCCAAAACGACGGCTCCTACGACCATCCAAGGGGCTCTTCTTCCAAAACGAGAAACTGTCTTGTCACTAAAATAGCCGATTATTGGATCCGTAATTATATCAAAAATTAAAACAGCTGTCGTCACGGCACCTGCCAGAGCGATTGGAATGCCAAGAAAACTATTCATAAAGGCCAAAATTAACAGTTGTTTTACGATAACGAAAACAACAATCCCCATATCAGCCAAACCCCAGCCGGCTTTTTGACCTAGTGAAAGTGACATAAAAAATCTCCGCTAATGTTTCCTGCACTTTTAGACTTGTTTAAGGCGCTTGTAGAGAAAAATATTAAATTGAAGCACGGATAGAGTTTTGTTCTTCTAGACTTGAAGTTACTCAAGCCAAGCAGGAATAATATCTCGTTCTATAATTTCTTCGTAGCTAGGTCGTTTGCGTATTATGGAAAATTCATTTTTGTTGACCATAACTTCTGGAATTAAAGGTCTAGTATTATATTCACTAGACATCACCGCTCCGTAGGCCCCAGCGGATCTAAATGCTACCAAGTCGTTTTTACTAAGCTCAGGCATGGTCCGCTTTTTGGCAAAGGTGTCCCCAGTTTCACATACTGGCCCAACCACATCGTAAACAGCTTCAGGTAAACTCAGTTGTTTGATAGGTATTATATCGTGATATGCATCATACATTGCTGGGCGAATTAAGTCGTTCATAGCTGCGTCGAGTATCAAAAAATTACGATTATCGCCATTTTTTACGCCTATAACAGATGAAACTAAAATGCCGGCATTCCCAACAATTAGTCGGCCTGGTTCAATCTCTATTTCACAATCCAGGTGGCCTAGAACTTTTCTGACCATTTTTCCGTATTCTACTGGAAGAGGGGGAGCGGATTTATTTTTCTCATAGGGAATCCCAAGACCTCCACCAAGATCTAGTCTTTTAATTTTGTGCCCATCTTGTCTTAAAATCTGAGTTAAATCTGCAAGCTTTTGGTAAGCTTTTTGGAAAGGTTCGAGGTCAGTTAATTGACTGCCAATGTGTAGGTCTATTCCCACAATATTGATACCTGGCATTTTGGAGGCTTTAGAATAAACGTCTCTCGCCCTAGATATAGGAATTCCGAATTTATTTTCTGCTTTACCGGTCGCAATTTTCTCATGGGTTTGAGCATCTACATCTGGGTTTATTCTGATAGCTATAGGGGCTATTTTACTCATGGATGATGCTATTGCAGATATTTGCTCAAGCTCTGAATCGCTTTCCACGTTAAACTGTCGAATACCATTTTGAAGAGCCAACGTTATCTCTTCTAATGTTTTTCCTACACCTGAGAAAACGACTTTTTCAGGTGGTATACCTGCAGATATTGCCCGTCTGTACTCCCCTCCAGATACCACGTCCATTCCAGCTCCCAGATTTCCGAGGGTTTTAAGTATCGCCTGATTAGAAGCGGCTTTCATTGCGTAACAAATACAGTGATCCATACCATCAAGAGCATCATCAAAAAGCTGAAAATGTCTTACCAAAGTGGCCGTGGAGTAAACATAAAAAGGCGTTCCAACAGATGCCGCTATTTCAGCCACAGAAACATCTTCAGCGTAAAGTTGCCCGTCTCTATAATTGAAATG
>CAYMIR010000240.1:0-1790 GCA_964390655.1 uncultured Marinovum sp. | reverse complement strand
AATTGAATACTAAATTCTAAAGTTTACTTATTAATTTAATCGGCGCTGTTTGGGAAAATTTAGGCCTTCTTTTCAGTAGTTCATTTTTTGCCCTTTTGGTATCACCGGCCCGAAGCAGAACATTGATATAAGTAAACTCTAGCAAATCTCTTTGTGCTCTGCTGCCACCAAAACGCTCAAAATTATCAATATTAGGAGCTAGTTCCTGTGCAGCAATCGACCATTCACCCTTTGCAATCGCTTTCCAGGCCTTGGCAATACAAGGGATAATATCTCCAGCGAAACCACTTCTGCCATCTATGTATTTTTGAAGATACTGGTCATTTCCTGCCATGGCATGAGATAATGCTGAGTGCACATCTGCAAAGCTTTGACCCATATTAGGAAAGTTTTGAAATGCATACTCACTCAGCCTCGACCATCTCTTGGCATCAACTTTATAACCAGCAATTTCGGCTCGATAGTAAATAGCAGCCGTGTCTGTAAGTGCATTTAAAGGTAAACTTGTTCCTTTTTCAGGCGAAACTGATGAATCAATAGTTGCCCACATTTTAGTCTCATCTCCATCTTGAAGTGCCCATAAAGCTTCATGCCAACTTAGGTGACCGTGTAATATTGATCTTCTGTCATATGCCGGCATCCAGGCTTGCAAGTAGTCACGCCCAGCTTCAACCTCGTTTTCTTCATATAATATGTGAGCGAAGAAATGTGCAGCATTCGCATTTCGTGGGTTTAAACCTAGTGATTTCTCCATCAATTCCATCGAAGCTATTGTCTGGCCTGTTTCACATAGAGAGATCGCATGCATAGACATCATCCACCAATCGTCTCCATAGTGAGGCAGAAGTATTTCTGTAAAATCCAACAAGTCTTTTTCTCGGCCTATTTGACCGGAGAAACCAATGAGCCCGAAGACACTTGTATTCATCTGCGCTACTAGTGCATCTCTTGGCCATTCTAATAGATGTTTGTAAACTGCATCTCTCGCTTCTTTACTTTTTCCTGAAATGTGTAGTTCAAAACAATGGACGTGTGATTTTTCCCGCTCGCTTGCTCCATTTAACATTTTCTTTGCTGTTGTCAGGGCGCTGGCTGCAGCCTGTAAATTACCAGCACTCATATGCGCCCTCACCAATCCCGCATAGGCTAAAGAAAAGTTTGGGTCCGCCTCAACTGCCAAGGAAAAGGCCTCTTCAGCTCCATAATTAGCGCTCAAAAACGCTTTTAATCCAACGTCATAATTATCTCTGGCTAAGCCAGTTGTCGTTGTCAGCTTATTTCCATAACAATCATTCAGCATGTATTCTTGATAAACTAATTTTTAAAATTTGTTTTCTTTTTTTATTTTTAAAATTTCAACCAAGCCTTTATCTCGCTTAGAAATTAAATCGTCTACCTCGATATTTTGATCTTCGATACCCGTAGCTAGAAGCTCTTTGACTTCATCAGTTAAAAAAGGTTCACCCAATGTCTTCCATCGCGTTTCCTGAGTTGGGCCTAAATGTTCCAGATAATTTCTATAACCGCCTGTTCCACCACCTAAATGATAATTTATATGGGGACCCAGTAAGGCTAAGCGCAGACCTGGACCATTAGAAAATACGGCATCTACATCTGCCACATCTGCGATGCCCTCTGAAACCAAATAAACTGCTTCACGATACAATGCGGCCGTAAGCCTATTTGCCAAATGCCCTCGCATTTCTTTTTTAACGTGTACGGGTTTTCTATGGAGTGACAAATAAAAATTATGAACCCTGTTTAGTATCTCTGAATTATCGACCTCTCCC
>CAYMIR010000239.1:0-1827 GCA_964390655.1 uncultured Marinovum sp. | reverse complement strand
AATAGTTTAATCCGCCAAGACAGTTGATTGCCTCTTCACAACATTTTTTAATTTCCTGACTATTGGATATGTCACAGGAAAAGGTAAAACATGGATTGCCAGACGAAGAGCAAACTGAAAAAACATCTTCAAGTTTCTGTTTGTCACGGCCAACTAAAGCGCAATGTACACCATTTTCGGCAAGCATGGTTGCTACTGCACTTCCCATTCCACCACTTGCACCAATGATTAGAGCTTTTTTACCAGCAAAATTGTTCATACTCTCCTCTAGGCTCAGTAACCCAACATCACAGTGTCCAATCTAAATATTTAGTAGTTAAAAGCCAGTCTTTTCGGAAACGCTGGGGAAACATTCTACCGTACTTTTAGTCAACTAAGGGGTCGGGGCCAAAAACTAGCAGCGCTTAGGTTGCTAAGATACTGCTTTCGCATTTTTTCTGAAAAAGGTATTTACCCTTTTTGATAAATTTCAACCCTCAAAACAAGAACAACTGTATCCTTCTCGCTCAAGGTTTAAATCGGCGCAAGTATTCTCCACAGCTATCACTTCATTAGATACAGATAATCTTGGAAAACTGTTATCAAGATAACTAATAAAAAAGAGCGCATTCTTTTTACCTTTTAAAATTGGCAGTAGTCAGTGGGTGATTTTGGGAAATATTTAACTATCAAGTCATACATCTCAGGATGTTTGCTTTTAATAAAATTACGGCTGGAGTATGACGATTTATAATCTTTTCCTCCGTCCATCATGTAGCCCTCTACTGCAACCGCCCAGACTTCACCTGCAGGAAAGTCTTTCTGCACAATTTTTCTTTCGTAAGCTTGGTCAATTAAATCGGGGAGCACTTCATAAAATTCCAAGTCGTTCATACTTTCAAAAACAATGTGTTGAAGAGAGTGAGCCATTTCATGATAGAGTGGATTTCCTCCTATATTTTTATTGCCAGGATAACACAGCCAACTTGCGTTAACAGGCATAGTTGCATCCGTTTCACTCATTGCAAAGCCACCTTCTTCGCAATAAGTTTGGAATTCTGGCAATTCGCATGTGTTACGTTCAAATAACGAAACACGCATTTTATTAAGCTTTATAATTGGATGTAAATCGGGTCTTTCAGACAGCTGATATTTTAGCATTTTCCTAGCGGCTAGCATTGCTTTATCACTGATGGCCTCTCCACCCACAATAATAACTCCAGACGTTGAAGTATATTTCTTGTAAAATTCAAGACCTTTCAGATTTGGCGCTGGAATTACTTTGTTGCCAGTTTGAATGTAAGGAAAGTCTTGCCAGAGTAATGCATGGCCTTCATTGATAAAGCCTCCTAAGTCTTCAATACTATCTAGAAAATCTATTATTGCTAGAAAATAGGCTCTTTGACCAGTTTCTGTTTTTTGGACAAAACATAATTTATTGAGCAAAAAATTAAACTTCTCTGCTTGCGTAGGTTCCAGATTTTTTGGTTTGTTGTTTCTTACATAGTTAGAAGTATCTTCATAAATCCAATGTAGAAATGGTCCGTAACGAGTATCCTCGTAGTTTGGGAAATACTTGTTATTTTCTAGTGAATTCTCAATCCTATTTACAAGTATTTCGAAAAAGTCATTCTTCTTAATTAATGCTGGTGATTTATGAACCAAGCAGCCAGGCATTATTATTTTAGCTGCAGTGCTTAAATCCATTATTTCATTCGTGCTCAAATTTCCATCGAAAGTATCACCTGTCAAAAGATAAAATTTTTCTAACGCAGACTTGGTTTTCCCCCCAATTAAACCATCGACAGGACCAGCATTGTAACCAAGCTCATTGAGCAATCGCTGTGC
>CAYMIR010000238.1:0-1837 GCA_964390655.1 uncultured Marinovum sp. | reverse complement strand
TAATATTTATGAACATCTAAAAAATAATATTCGACAGAAAGCAAAGGCAGGTAGTGGCTTTGGTAACCGTCAAAAATCCAAAGTTCGGGGCCGACCCAAGCCATCAAGAAATGTTCCTCCTGGTGATCAAGAACGAATAGATATTGTTTCCACTCTAAGATCGGCTGCCCCATGGCAAAAACTACGAAAGCAGCAGCTTAAGTTATCAAAAAATATTATCATCCTTCCAAGTGACCTCCATACTTTTAATTTTGAAGACCGATCAGAACGAGTTATTATTTTTCTGGTTGACGCTTCTGGTTCGTCAGCGATGAATAGATTGGGAGAGAGCAAAGGGGCAATTGAGTTAATGCTTGCAGATTCGTATGCAAAGCGTGATTTTGTAAGCTTAATTTCTTTTAGAGATACCAGTGCAGAAATTTTGCTACCCCCTACTAGATCACTCGTTCAAACAAAAAAAAGATTGGGCTCGTTGATGGCAGGCGGAGGCACACCATTGGCCTCTGGCCTTGATGCTGGTATTAAACTGGCTCAAACCTGTAAGCGATCAGGAAAAATGCCAAGTCTAGCAATTTTGACTGATGGGAAAGCAAACATAGACCTCGATGGTCTTCCAAATAGAGAAAAAGCTCTGTCCGACTCAGTGTTAGTAGGTGCGATAGGAAAAAAGATGGATATGAAATCCGTTTTTATTGATTGCGGGAAGCGACCAAACAATAACTTGAAAAAAATAGCGACTTCGATGGGCGCAAACTATGTTAGTCTCCCAAGAACAAACGCAACAAAAATATCTAATTTAGTACAAACAAACTTAGGTATCTAATGCAACATTCTGTGCAATCCACTTGGCCTTATAGCGAATATTCAGAATACGTCGAAACTAGTCTGCATGCATGGCATATCCAAAGATTAGGTAAAAGCGAAGGGAAAAAAATATTGTTTATCCACGGCACTGGCTCGTCCTGTCATACGTGGTCCGACATAACCGAGTATTTGCTAGGTGAATTTGAAGTTTTATTAGTAGATTTACCTGGGCATGGCTTTTCCGGGATTCCCGCACCAAGCCAAAGCTCATTGCAATCAGTATTTAACGGAATGGTGGAATTAATCGAAAAAATACGTTTCGAGCCAGATCTTATTGTCGGTCATTCTGCAGGAGCCGCTATTGCCGTTTTACTATCAGAGAAAATAAAAACAAAGAGTAGCGTTATATGCATAAATGCAGCCTTTGGAGAATTCCCCGGGCTGGCAGGCGTGATGTTTCCTATTTTTGCAAAAATCATTGCAGTGGTTCCCTTTTCATCAGATGTACTAGCCGGCTTGTCCAAAAATAAAGAGAGAACAGAAAAATTGATAGCTAATACTGGTTCAAAAATCACAAAGGACAGGCTTGATCATTATAAAGCACTTTTTTCAAAGCCTAATCATGTCAAAGGAACTTTAAAATTAATGGCGGAGTGGGATTTATCAGAATTCCTGAAAAACCTTAAAAATTGTGATTCAAACATCAATTTTTTAGTTGGAATTTTAGATAAAACAGTTCCCATCACCGTTTCTAAAAAGTGGTCAAAAATATTGCCTAGAACTAAATATTATGAAATTTCAGGAGCAGGTCATCTTGTCCATGAGGAAAAACCCCATGAGGTAAGCCAGATTATTTTTAAACACCTGCAAAATTTTTAAAAGCAGAAGAAATTTTTGATATCAGTTAACATGAAACACAATTGTCAGATCAGAACATATTTTGAACTAATTCGGACAGATGTACAAAATTGTAATTACTATAAAATTATTAATTGACTAACAGAGTTCTGTTTTCTCCACCAATTAGCCTTTA
>CAYMIR010000237.1:0-1859 GCA_964390655.1 uncultured Marinovum sp. | reverse complement strand
GTGAGGGTATCAGGTGGCAGCCCACCTTGCGACTCCCCAATACTCATTGATCCCCTTGTTCCATGAAACCTAACGCCAATGTCTGCTGCTGCCGATAAAGAGTCGTCTAATTTAGCACCATTGGGATAAATATACAGATGGTCAGAAGATGTTGTACACCCACTCAAAGCAAGTTCAGCAAGCCCAAGTGCGGTTGACCAGTAAACATGTTCTGGCCCAATATTACTCCATATTGGATATAAAGTTTTCAACCACCCAAAAAGTTCTGAGTTTTGCGCCTCTGGTACGGCACGGGTTAAGTTTTGAAATAGATGATGGTGGGTGTTAACCATACCTGGAATTACAACATGTCCTTTCATGTCAATAATTGTATCTGCTATTTGGGGCAGAGAGTTACTTTCTCCAACAGCCTCAATAATTCCATTACGCGCAAAAAGACCACCACCTTTAATTTCGCTTTTATGTTCTTCTGGCCCTGACATAGTACATAAAACGTCAGCATTTTTTAAAAGTAGAGTTTGGTCTGGCATTCAAAACATTCCAATTTTCTGTTTTTTAAAGCCAAATTTTTTAAAATTTATAGCTTTCATGTTAAATTTTAAGCGCGTTAGCAGGTTAAGTTCAATTTATTATGCTATTTATAAGATCATCTAATGGTATTTTTTCTAGCTTCATAGACTTTGAGTAGACGTTAAGTGCTTTTTTTTGTGACCAAAGCCGTGTTGTAAGACTGATAAACTTTTGTTTTAATTCTTCCTCAGAATATGGATCCTGCCAATCGCCTCTGTTAGTTGTGACCTGAGCTTTAAAAGTAGATCCATTTGCCATCTGAATATATACATCAGCTGGTCTAAGATTTGGAAGCTTTCCTGTCATATTTGTATCTTCGACTATAGTGACTTTTTGACAGAGGTTTTGAATATTTTTGTTAGTCCGCATATTTTCCGTGAAACTCAAAACTCCAGAATCTAGATTTGCCAAAGTTGTTGCTATTGCAAATGGAACCGAGAATTTACAGGCTAGGACGTTGCGTGGGTTTTGATCTTTTAGTTCTGCAGCAAGATTATAACTTTGGACTTCAATTTTTTCGATTTGATTTATGTTTTTAACTTCACTGTGTTGCTTAATAATTTTCCATAAGGCATCCAAGGCAGCGTGATTGTAGCGGCAGCAGGCATGAAGTTTGAAATAATTTCTACTGACTTCAAATCTTTTCCCAAGCAATTCAACTGCACTTTTGTCATCAAATTTATTAGAAACGACACTACCAAAGATGGACTTAATACCATCTTGCTCACCAGTGAAACCAGCTTTTAGCAACATCAGGCCGACATGAGCCATTTTATTTGAGACCCCAGTATATGAATTCCTGACGGTCGCGCCTTCCAACATAGTTTTCCTGCTGGTTGCTAATGTGAGACTGGAAACAATATTAAGATATTCGCCAGCTTCCCGAGCATCCATTTTATTCAATACTGCAAGCCCAGCCGCCGCTCCTAATCCACCCCAAGTTCCATGAGGGTGCATATTTGGATTAAGGTTGGAAGCCAAACCTATTCTTGCACCAACATCGTATCCAATAATAAAAGCTCTTAAAAATTCTTCTCCAGAAAATTCTCTGTTTCTTGCTGCCGCCAAAAGTGCAGGAAAAATATGCATGCCAGGGTGGCCTTTTGCAAATTGATGCCCTTCATCCATTTCTAAAACTGTTCCGGCAGTACCAAATAGGAAGCTTATGGTCTCATCGGCAACTCTTTTAGTCCCATCTAATATCTCAAAAACGTTATCACCTTTAGATTCGGCAAGCATGCGAATTTCAGGCTCTGCCATACCCCCAACTATTGCACCTAGGCAATCTG
>CAYMIR010000236.1:0-1859 GCA_964390655.1 uncultured Marinovum sp. | reverse complement strand
TAAATTTTAAAACTGTGACTAAATGTTACTTGCAAGAAAATCAGTTTGACTATTTATTTCGGGCATTAATTATTATTAAGTTAATTTATTTAGTTTGTTTATCCCAAATCGGTATCCAGTAATGAATTCAAACAGTATAGAAAAAAATAAAGAAAATGATGCTAAACATTGGTTTAAGATAAAACTTGATAGAGAAAAAATGCAGTCTCTTGCCGTGCGAAGTGATTATGAAGGCTGGAAGCATGTGACGATTTTTTTTACCTCTTTATTTGTACTAGCTTCTATTTGTATCTTAACTTGGGGCAGCTGGTGGTTTATTGTCCCATATTTAGCTTATTGTACGCTTTGGGGTGGTGCAGATGCTATTTGGCATGAGTGTGGCCATAGAACAGCATTTAAAACACGTCGTTTGAATGATGTATTTTATGAAGTAGCTAGTTTTATGAATAATTTTGAAGCTGTACGGTTTCGTTGTACACATTCATTACATCATACTCATACAGCTTCGTCGGTGGATCCTCATGATTTTGAGGTAGAAGGCAGTATTTTTTGGAAACCTCGCACCCTTATAGAGTTTTTGGTCATTTTCATTCCTGGTTTTGGTCTGCTAAATCTTCACAGATCTTTACATTTCGAAATTCTCAAGCACGCGCTTGCAATTGAAACCAGAGTTATGAAGGAATGCATACCAGACCATAGAAAAGCCTCATGTATTAGAAATTCGCGAATTTATGTTTTTCTCTGGACTTTAATAATTCTAACTTCTTTTGCTTTTGGGTCGTGGCTGCCTATATTGCTTATTTTGGTGCCAAAGTTTTTCGCAACCTTAAATATTGTTTGGGGAATAACACAGCATATTGGTTTAAAAGAAGACGTAAAGGATCACAGGTTGTCCACGAGGTCCATCCGACTAAATCCTATTTTCAGTTTCATTTACTGGAAAATGGAATACCATATAGAACACCACATGTTTCCTATGGTTCCCTCTCACCAGCTGCCAAAACTACATGAATTGATCAAAGAGCATTTGCCCGAACCTCAATCTTTACTCGAGGCCTATAAAGAAATTATACCAGCTGTTATAAAGCAGGCCAAAGATCCCAATTATCACATAGCTGTACATGTCCCAGAAATCAAAGAGGCAGCATCGTAAACAATGCTATCTGATAATTTTTTGGAAATTCGTTTAAGATAACTAATTTTGCAGCGGTTTAACTTCTATTTCGCCATCGGCATAAGATTGAATGGCTAATGCCGCTGCGTTTGCTGCTGCGGCCGTTGTGAAATATGGTATTTTGTCAAATAGTGCGACGGATCTAATGTCTCGGCTGTCTCTGATAGACTGCACGCCTTCAGTAGTATTCATAACTAATGAAATCTCGTTATTTTTCATACGATCTACGATGTTAGGACGACCTTCGTGAACTTTATTTACTATGTCACAATTTATCCCATCTTTTTGAATAAATTCTGCTGTTCCTCTTGTTGCAACTAAATCAAAACCAATTTCCGTTAGAAGCCTGGCCGTTTCTAAAATAAGTGGTGTTTTATCATTATCCTTTATGGAGAAGAAAACTTTTCCAGATGTTGGAAGTTTCATTCCAGCACCAAGCTGAGCTTTTAAAAATGCTCTTGCAAAGTTTCTATCCCACCCCATAACCTCACCGGTTGAACGCATTTCGGGACCTAATATTGTGTCAACGCCAGGAAATCGTGCAAACGGCATGACGGCTTCTTTGACACTAAACCAGGGCATGTTAGGGTCGGCTAGTGTCATAGGATCCGTTTTTGGTAATTTTTCGTGGGACCCAACCTGCTTGTAAGGCGCTCTTTCGGAAAAATCTGACAATTTTTCACCT
>CAYMIR010000235.1:0-1876 GCA_964390655.1 uncultured Marinovum sp. | reverse complement strand
TGCGAAGAAAAATTGGAATTTTGGAAATGGCAAACATAGGTGTTGCGAAAGCTAGTTATTATGCTGACTTGTCAGTGAAGAAGTATGCAACTGAGGCTGTAAAAGCTACTGAAAGGATAGCGTCGGATAAATCAAGAAGTTCTGCTGGTGAGCGTGTCTCTTTCTCCAATATGGAAGACAGACTGCGTTTGGATATTGCCACCAAAAATGGTGCCATTAGGTCAATGAGTGTAGCACAGGGCTACCTCTTGGCCACAGCACACGCACTGGATGCTGGAAATTATTTATTAAAAAAGATAAAAGACCTTGCCGTTGAAGCCTCTAATGGGGACGCAACTGCTGAAGAACTTACAGCACTTGATGTTGGGGCCGAGATCTTAGGAGACGAGTTTCATCTTCATATGACGACGGCGAATTACAAAGGGAAAGCTGTATTTCAAGAAAATGATCATGAACTATCGATTGGAACCGGTTTAGAAAACGGTGCCATAAAAATCGGTGTGGGAATGATTGAATATGATGACTTTTACGACCACATCAATAGCCCCGAAAATTACATTGAGTCCGGCGAATCCTATGAAATAATTCAGCCACTTTCTGATGATCAAAAAGAAACCATTCTGGCTAGAACTGAAGGATTGACTGCAGATGATTTAGTCGTCGGGGCACAATTTACAGTTCTTGAAGTGACGCCGACTGAAGCTGGAGCAGGATTTCGTGCTAATGACCTTTGGTACACTGACGGCGATGGATCTGTCCCTTTTGATACAGGTTCTGTGGTTTCACATGCCTCCAGTTTTGGTGGTGGTTATTTGGATATAGAAATTACTGACAATGCCGAGGCGTCTGACGATTTTAATGTGGTTTCAGGTGATGGTTCGGCAGGCACAATATCGGTGAACGCAGGCGTAGTGAGCTACATAGACCCCATAAGTGGAGCCATTGAAATTGGAGAAATTGATGCAACTCGACATGGACAAAATGGAAGAGCCTTGAGAGTTAACCTGTACCCTGACGCAACTATTCCCGGTACATCCAATATCTTGAATGGCGATTTTTCAGGTGGTGGGACGAATTGGAACGCCTACACTGACCGCGTCGACTTTGGGTCGACGTTTACAGTCAATGGGCGTGAAATTCCAACACCGAGTGAAGCCATCATGGCAAATGCCACATTAGTTGATTATGACAACGGACCCGTTGGTGTAGTTGATCCTACTCGACCTGGTGTAAATTTCCCTGGAGTCTACAGCCCGCCGAACAACGATGATTATATTACAGAACCAGGACAAGACCCAACATTTACCGTTTCTACTGGCGCTGGATATCTTAATCTCGATAACGGAGATTTTTGGTTTGATAAAGATAGGAAAATGATTTTTCATCTTGAGAACTTTGCCAATAACAGGACAATGATCGTTGACTTAGAAGGGTTTGCAGACCTAACGGATACTTTTTCCGCAAATTTGACAATCGATTTTGGGTCATGGACTAAAAATGGCGGTACATATACTTTTTCTGATAACGGCCAAGGAAACTCACAAAATCTAAATTTTACTAATAAAAACGTAAACGAAGTAGTTGGCCTGATTGATGGTATTACTGGTCTTTCTGCTCAACTCATGGATAAAAATGGTAATGGTTCATTAGATAATATAGAAATCTCCAGTGAAAATACAGGTTTTGAAAACGGTTTCAGAATAACAGGGAACGGTGGAGTAGATGATGACCGGTGGATAACGCCTTCAGTTCCTGGATCTCATGCACACTCAAATAAGTTTACGCAACTCGCGTCTGAACTTTTTTCTGCGAATTTAACAATTGATTTTGGGTCATGGACCGAGAGTGGCGGTACGTACACTTTTACTGACGCTAA
>CAYMIR010000234.1:0-1904 GCA_964390655.1 uncultured Marinovum sp. | reverse complement strand
TTGGGATGAACTTTCTGACCATACATTTCTTGTATGCGTATTGATATTTCGGGTAACTCATTTTCGTAAGTGATCTTAATTTCACGCCCAAGTGGGGTGATAAAATAAGTAGGTGCCAATTTTTCTAGCAATTGTGTTTCGTCCCAATTTAAAATTGATTGGAGTGCTCTCAAAGTATCGAATTTTTTCCATGCGTCTGCAGATTGAATGCCACTCAAAAACGGCGCCAACCATACTCCCCTTGCGGCCATTAATTTTTCATCTGACATATCGGGGAATTTATCCCCAGCCATTTTAACTCTAGCCAAAAATGTTTTGGCGTTTTCTGAATGAAAAAACCCAAGTTGCTTCACACCTTCCAGCATAGCATCAATGATCATATTACTTGGAGCATCCTGCCATACTTTTTCTTCCAGAGTTAATTGACCAAGTTTCTTTTGCTGGCGGGCAAGCACCTTTTTTTGTCTCTTAGACCATTCACAAGTTTGGATTGAGACAATTTGATTACCAAACAATTCTTTGATTTCTGTTAAAGTAATAGGTAGAAATTGTCGGAGCTTGGCCTCTTGGAGGTTTCCGTCCAGGTTGCATGCTACTAAAAAGGGTGTAGATTTCAGAGGATCACTTTCTGCCATTATAGCGCCTTTACCGTTTGATAAAATATATCGAGGCATTTCCCCTTTTCGGCGCTTTCCAATTCGGTCAGGATATGCGAGGGCCGCAAGCTGAGCGACTGTATAGTCAGACTTATTTGTTAAGTGTTTTGAAAGGCGGCTTATTTCTTTCATTATTCCTTTTATAATTGGAACCTTAAGTGAGTAAGAGCTGTCCGACTTTTGTGTTTGGTAATTTTTGATAGCACCAATTCGAGTATTAATGTCGGAACTATTCATGTTGTTTAGGGGGTCAGCATTGGAAAGAATTGCTGCAAGTAAAGTGGCATCTTTCCCTCCAACAAGAATTATTCTGGCTAATCTTGGGTGCAGTGGTATTTTTGATAGTAAACGGCCGTATTTGGTAATTTGTAATTGTTCATTTACTGCCCCAAGCATCTGGAGAACTTTATAAGCTTCTGAAAGTGCCTTCTGATTTGGCTTCGTCAGCAACGCTAGTTCATTAATATTGCTGCCCCATACCGCAAGCTCCAAAGCAAATGGGGTTAAATCTGAGTTTTCAATTTCTGATGGAGAGAACTCTGGAAAGCTTCCTTCCTGGGCTTTTGACCACAATTTGTAACAAATTCCAGGATGTAGTCTTCCCGCTCGACCCATCCGTTGACTGGCTTCTGCTTTAGATATTTTTTGGGTCACCAAGCGTGCCATACCAGAGTTCGGGTCATATATGGACCTTTTCGAAAGGCCACTGTCTATAACTGTCTCTATTCCTTCAATGGTCAAAGAAGTTTCTGCGACATTAGTTGCGAGAACAATTTTTCGTCCTGCTAATATTGGCTTTATTGCTTTTTGCTGATCCTTAAACCCCAATCTTCCATAGAGAGGAAATACGTGACAATTATCTGGTACTTTATTTATTAAAGAGGATGCTAATTTAATTATTTCACCCTCTCCTGGTAAGAAAACAAGTATACTGCCTTTGTTTTCACTAATTGCCTCCAGTATGACATCAATAATAAGTTTTCCGATGATTTGATCCTGAACTACAGGTTTTATTTGCCATTTTGGCGTTACAGGAAAACTCTTTCCCTCACATGAGACTATAGGAGCATCTTGCATCAGCTTGGAAATAGCAGTTACTTCTAATGTTGCTGACATAACTAAGATTTTCAAATCATCCCTTAAAACATTGGCCATCTCAAGACAAAAAGCTAGACCTAAATCTGCATTTAAAGTCCTTTCATGAAATTCATCAAAGATTACAGTGGATACTCCTGTCAGCTGTTGGTC
>CAYMIR010000233.1:0-1907 GCA_964390655.1 uncultured Marinovum sp. | reverse complement strand
CTGGCTCCAATCGTATTTATCCAAATATCTCTGGATAAAGTTTTAAATTTTGGAGCAGTATCGACCTTATATATCTTGGTAATGGGAGTATGTGCGGCACTGATTTTCAATGGCATACTGGGCTATGTTCGTGACTATGTGATAAATTTTATTTCCACATCAATAGAAGCTCGGTTAGCAGGCGATATTTTTGACAAAGTGATGGCAATGCCAGCTGCTACTTTCCAAACTGGATCAAACTCCGAGTTCGAAGCACTTCTTCAGGCTTCTGGTAAAATTAAAAACTTTATCTCAACCCAAGTTCTTAAAACAATATTTGACGCTACGACCATTCTAGTATTCCTTCCTGTTCTTTTCGGTTACAGCCCTATTCTCGCACTTATAGTAACTTTATTTTCAATGACGATCGGAGCCATAACCCTTTTTGGCAGATGGCGTCAAAAAGAAGCTGCAAAGATAACAGGGCCACTAGAAGCTTCAAAACGCAGGGTTGTTCAATCCAGTGTTGCAGGCGTAGAGACGATAAAGGCATTCTCACTGGAAGCGTCACAACGTCGAGAATGGCGGAAAGTCTCGTCCAGAAGTATACGCCAAAGTATACAAGGCCAAATTTCTAGTATGATTATCACCAATGTAAATTCAACACTAACCCAACTCATGACGGTCGCGATCGTTACAACGGGTGTTCTGCTGGTGCTTGGTAGTGGGCTGTCTGCTGGAGCTATCATTTCCTGTAATATGCTTGGAGGCAAGCTTGTATCCCCTTTTACTGCATTTTTTACGTTTTTTTCAGATTTGAAGAGCTTTAAGTCAACACTAGACTCAGTAGGCTCGAGTTGGAATGGTCCAAGCGAGCGGGTTGGCGCTGGAAATGAAATGGTCGTGAAAGGTGAAATTATTTGTAAAGACGTAGTTGTTAAATTTGAAAATACAAATGCTCTTAACGGCCTGACCCTAAGTATTCCGGCGAAGGCCAAAGTAGCAGTTGTTGGGCCTTCAGGTGCGGGCAAAACTACATTTTTGCGTCTTTGCCAAGGGTTTTTAAGACCAAATACGGGTTCAATGGAAATTGATGGTCAGAATTTTCGCTATTTAAGTTTAGATAATTATCGCAGCCAAAATACATTGATAGATGGAAAACCTGTATTCTTTGGAGCAACAATTGAAGAAAATTTACGAAAGGTTCAACCAGGTATAAGTGAGAGGGAATTTCACGAAGTACTTGAAATATCTGGCTTGCAAAAGGTTCTGGATCAGTTGCCAGAGGGAATTTCAACTGAAGTCAATCAGTTCGGCATGCCACTATCGCAAGGTGATCGTGTCACTTTTGCTTTGGCCCGCGGCCTAATGGCAGGCCCTCGCATTCTTTTAATTGATGAAGCACTTGCACATTTAGATAAATCCACTCAGATTTCTTTCTTTGAAAACTTCTCGAAAATATCTGAGTTAAAAACTGTTATAATGGCAACTCATGATCTTCGTTCGACCGCACAATTCGAGCAAATTATAGTGCTCGAAAAAGGTGTAGTTGTCGGTCACGGAACGCACGATGAACTTTTAAAAACCTGTGCGCTCTACCAAGAGCTATGGGCAATGGAGAAAAAACTAACGGGGACATAAAATACTTCCTGTTGACTTGTTATGAGAAATTGAATGGCTGATAAATCTTTTGCAAACGGTGAGTACATTTTCCGAGAGGGTGAAAGTGCGGCCTATGCGTACGTCATAAAATCAGGAACCGTGGAAATCACAAAACACACTGCTGATGGAGAGCAAGTGCTGGCTGAGTTGGCCGCGCCCACTATTTTTGGTGAAATGGCACTTATTGATGGAAATCCTCGAAGTGCCGGCGCCAGGGCAAAGGAAAATACAGTAGTTACTGAAGTAACAGCTAGTTCTTTCAAAAC
>CAYMIR010000232.1:0-1910 GCA_964390655.1 uncultured Marinovum sp. | reverse complement strand
GTGGAGGTAAATTAGAGGGAAACAGATTAATTTTCCCGCCAAATTTAATTCAAAACACAATAGCGAAACATCAAAGAGTTGTGCTTTTGGCCGGCCAAGTTTTAGAAAATGACCTGGAAGTTGGTGGAAATAATGTTTATGCAGGAACAGGCGGTGCCGCGCCGAATTTGCACAACACGAAAACAAATCAGTACGTTCCATCTAAACTTAAAGACCTGTATGATGCAGCAAGATTAGCTGACAAGTTAACCAATATTAGTTTTTTTTCTCGTTCATTAGTTGCTGGTGATATTGAAAATCCATTAGAATTTGACCTTTCAACTGCGGCAGCGAGCCTAGCTGGGACTTCCAAACACGTTATGGTGCAAGCGTCGCATTGGTCTCATGTTACTGAAATAGCAGCGCTATGTTATAAAATCGCAGGGGGGGAGGAAAGCTTCAGGAAAAGACCTTTTCTCTCTCTACATGTAAATCATGCCGTACCTCCACTGAGGTTTGATCCTGCAAGTATTAAGGTAATGATTGAAGCGGTTAAGCTAGGTATCCCTGTTCACTGTAATGTTTTTGGTCAACTTGGAGCTTCTAGCCCTGTAACGATTGCTGGATCTGTTTCCCAAACTTTGGCTGAGACTCTTGCTGGTCTAGTAGCCGTACATATTCTTGATCCGGCAGCAGCTAGTATCGCTGGGCCACGCCCCATGATAACAGATCTAAGGACCGGGGGCATGGCTGGGGGAGCTCCAGAACAGTTAATGGCAACTGCAGCAGCTGTTCAAGTTCTACGATACTGGGAGGTACCCTGTTCTGTTATAGCGGGAGCTACGGATAGCAAATTAATTGACTTTCAATCAGGTTATGAAAAAGCTTTGACGATTAATAGTGCGGCCCAAGCTGGGGCTAATTTAATAACTCAGGCAGCGGGTTCTCAGGCTAGTTTAATGGCCGTTAATTATGGTGCAATGGTGGCTGATAACGAGTTAATAGGTATCTTATTCAAGTCAAATATTATTCCAGAAATAAGCGATGAAACTTTTATGCATGAGAGTATAAGAGAGGTTGTGAATAATGAAGGTCATTACTTAGGACACGCTGAAACTTATGCTCGAATGAAAAGTGATTTTTATTATCCAGAAATTGCAGATCGCAAATCAATAGAAGAATGGGAGACCAGTGAAAAACCCGATATGGGAAATAGCGCAGAGTTTCATGCTTTGGAAATATTAAAGGATCACTGGCCAAATCACTTACCAGCTAAAATAGCTGATGAATTAAACAGCCGGTTTTCCCTCGACTTTAAAAGGCCTGACTAATGAGAATTGCTGTTATTGGCACGGGCGCGATGGGGTCAATCTACGCGACAAGATTTTCCAGAGCTGGTCATGAAGTTATGGCAATCGATGTTTGGAAGGAACATGTCGACCAGATAAATAAAAAAGGCCTACTTGTTGAAGGCCCTGACGGACAAATTATAGCAAAAAACATAAAAGCAAGTACGAAATTTTTAGATCTTGAAGGATATGATTTCTATATAATTGCAACAAAAGCCATGAATTTAGAAGAAAGCATTAATAACTTGAAAGATCAGATAGCTTCAAACTCAACTATAGTTACAATTCAAAATGGCCTGGGCGCTGGTGATGTAATTTTAAAGCATATGCCAAAAAATAACATTATTTTAGGAGTAGCTGAAGGTTTTGGAGCGAGTTTAAAAGCGCCTGGGCATGTTACGCACACTGCAAACAAACAAATAAGGTTGGGTTCAATTTCGCAGAAATTGAGAGAAAGCGAACTTCAAGACATAGTTGCAGCGTGGCGTTCCGGAGGACTAAAAACTGAAATTTATGAGAATATTGAACAGTTAATTTGGGAAAAATTGCTTTGCAATGTCACTTTGTCTGGCCCATGTTCTA
>CAYMIR010000231.1:0-1912 GCA_964390655.1 uncultured Marinovum sp. | reverse complement strand
GGGGTCAAAAACTAGCAGCGGTTTGGTTGCTAAAATACTGCTCTAAAATTTTTTCTAAAAAGGTTTATTTAAAGCATAAGAATATATATGTCTTAGTTTTACAAACTACTGTGCCCTGGAGCGCTTAAAGTCGCAGCTGGATTTATGAAATGCCAAACTGAATCATAGCTTCTTTAAAATCTTCTATGAATTCTTTATTCGACTTCACATTCCAAAAGCCCCACATGATCGACTCAAGCTTTGTACCAAAATCGGTATTCAACGCCATACTATTCAGACTTTCAATAAAGGCAGCGGCGTTTTTCTTTTCGCCCTCTTTATGTGCTATGTATGCCAGTACCGCTAACGCTCGCGCTCGCGCATCATTAACAAATTGATCTGCTGTCGAAATTTCCGTCGCAATTATTTTTCCTTCTTCGTACTCGCCAATGGATACTAGCGCATTCATATAATTGTATTTTATCCATGCCTCAGCATGAGGTGTAATTTCTAAAGCTTTCTTATAAAAACTCAAAGATTCTTCTACTTTACCTACACCTGATAGTGTATTGCCTATTGCTCCAAAATTATGAGGGCTAGTTTTGTCGAGTTCTGCAGCTTTACGTGCTCTTGACTCAGCCATTTGATTTGCTTTTGTTTGATCTGAGCTAACAATTTGGAAAGGATTATTTAGTTCAATGAAGCTCGCTAGCATATAAGCATCGGCCAGATCAGGCCCCAATTTAATCGCCTCTTGTGCTAGATCGTAGGCCACTAAAGCACCTTCTTTGCTGCCAGCAGAGAAATATTGGTGCCATCCTTTTAGGACTAAAACCATCGGGTTTTCTGGCTCTTCTTCATACAATTCAGCTACAGTTTCTCCCATTCTTTGAAAAGACTCTGGAGTAGACTGTATAAAATCGGCCCGTGCTGAAATTAGTTTCCTCCAATTTTTAACAGACTTGAAGTACTTTCGAGAATCTTGATGAGCTGTGCCAATTGTAAGTTCGATGGACAAACTATTCAAAATTTCCTCACTTAATTGGTCTTGTATGTCGAAAAGGTTATCCAACTCAAAATCGAACCTTTCAGACCAAATCACATCATTTTTCATAAGGTCAGTTAATTGTATGTTAAGCCTTAATTCACCGCCCTGGACCTGTAAATTTCCGTTCACTATGTAATTTACACCATAGTCAGATATAATTTTATCATTGGATAGTTTTTGTTCGGATATAAACTTGCTGGTTAACAACGGTTGTATTTTAAGCTGCTCATACTTCAACAGTGTTCCTATTAACGTATCGGTTATTCCTTCGCTTATGTACTTATCTTCTTCAGCTCCGATTGAATTAAAAGGCAAGATTAAAATATTTGGCCGATCAGATGCTATTATTGGGATTTGCTTAGAAACTTTTTGCGTTTCGTAAATAAACAAACCAGTGCCAACTAAAAGTAAAGCTAATGCCACTATGATATACCCGATGTAACCATTGCTTTTTTTTGTTATTTTTCTTTTCTGATCAGGCGATAATAATAAATCAAAGGCGTGAAATTCGTTTTGTTTTACCTTTTGTATGCCGAGATCGTTGAACTCAAATTTTGTTTTGCCTTTGACGTAATCATAGACTGATTTTGAAATCGTTATACCGCTAGCCTGAGCTAAGGCCTCAAGTCTGGCTGCGATATTAACTCCATCACCAAGCAAGTTGTCTTTTTCCTTAATGACATCACCAGAGTTTATACCAATGCGGAATTCTAACTTTACTGTGGCTTCCTCAGTTGAGTTTCTTTGCTTAATAGCATTTTGGAATTCTACAGCACATTCGACTGCTGATACGGCACTTGAAAACTCTGCAAGAAAGGAGTCGCCGCCCGTGTTAAATAAGCGGCCTTTATGTTTCTTAAAAAGCCCAGTGAGTAACTTTTCACA
>CAYMIR010000230.1:0-1913 GCA_964390655.1 uncultured Marinovum sp. | reverse complement strand
CTGCAGCACAAATAAAACCATCAAGTAGAACAGGGATACGTGCATTTCTTGCAGCCAAAATAGCCCCACAAATGGCGGCTTGTTCTCTCCCACCGAATGCTTGTAGGGCTCTTAAATCCCTTATTGAGCCATGTTTTTTGATCCCTAATTCAATTACCGCAGTTTTATGGGCTTGGCCTTTTTGATCTGAACCTGTTCCCGCTCCTACCCAACGCTCGACACTACCACCAAAAACTGAAGCGGCTAGTGCGGATGAAATTGTGGAGTTACCAATTCCCATTTCCCCCAATAATATTAAATTAGAATCTAAATTTACTGATTTAGCACCAATTGCCATTGCCTCACAAAGTTCTAATTCGCTCATTGCCTCTTCTTTAGTAAAATCAGCCGTAGGCTTCTCTAGGGAAAGAGGTACAATATTTAAATTGGCTCCACTTACTTCACAAAGTTGGTTTATAGCCGCTCCTCCAGTTTTAAAGTTTTCGACCATTTGAATTGTTACATCTTGAGGGAATGGGTTCACTCCTTGAGAGCAAATACCATGATTTCCGGCAAAAACTATTGCTTGTACCGAATTTAATGAAGGCTTCGTTTTTCTCTGCCAGCTTGCCAAAAATACAGCTAATTCTTCAAGAATTCCAAGTGCTCCGGGTGGTTTTGTAAGTTGGTTTTGGTGGGCAATCGCCTTGGCCTCTGCTTCAATGTCTTTAACAGGCATTTCTTTTATTGTATCGTAGATACTTGCCAAGTTTTCAAAGTTATTCATATTTTAGTTTGCCCTTTTTATATTTTTAGGTTTGGTTTTATTTGCAGTGGAATTCCTGAAATACTCACATAAACTTCGTCAGCAATTTGAGAAATGGTTTGGTTCATGCGACCGGCTTCATCACGAAACTGCCTTGCCAATGCATTCTCTGGAACAATACCGCTACCAACTTCGTTAGTAACTAAAACAACAGGGTCAGAACGCTGCTTTAAAGCTGTGATAAGCCCCTTAGTAGCAGCAACAATATCCTCATTGTGAAACATGAGGTTATTCAGCCAGAATGTTAAACAATCCACTAAACAGGGCCCTTTCCCGTCTGTTTCAACAAGCGCCCCTGATAAATTCATTGGAGCATGTAATGTCTGCCATTCTGAACCTCTCCTTGCTTGGTGTTCTGCCACGCGGTCTTTCATTTCTGAGTCAATAATTTCAGAAGTAGCAATATAGATTAATGACGAACCAAGTTGTTTGGTTCTTTTTTCTGCGAAACTACTCTTTCCTGATCGAGCGCCGCCTGTCACCAGTATTGTTAAGCACATAAAATTGGTGTTACTCCATATTATAAACGAGAAAAAGAGACTGTTTTGATTCCAAGCCAACAAAATTTAAAAATCTTGCTGGTGCGTCATGCCCCGGTAGATCCGCCCGGCTACTTATATGGCAGTACAGATGCCGATATAGAAAAAGTTTCTTCACAAATTTCAAAAAGTATTTATGGAAGGTTATCTGATTGCCGGGCTTTTTACTGTAGCCCAGCACTGAGATGCATTAAAACTTATCAGGCCGTATTTCCAGAGAGACCACTACCCGTTAAAATTCATGAATTCTGGGAACAAGATTTTGGTGACTGGGAAAGTCTTCCGTATGATGAAATTCCTGATCAAGGCAACCTATCAGAAAAAAATTTGGCCCAATTTTCACCCCCAAATGGAGAAAGTTTTGCAGAGCTATGCCAAAGGACCCAGCCACTACTTTTGAAAATAATTTCAGAAAGAAAAGTAGGAGAAATAGCTATTTTCACTCATGCTGGAGTAATTCGCTCTTTTCTCGCTCTTGCATTAGGTAGCAAGGAAGTGGCCTTGAAGTTTTCCGTAGACAACTTATCGATCACTGGTATTCAGGCCTTATCAGACGGTCAATTTTCTAT
>CAYMIR010000229.1:0-1913 GCA_964390655.1 uncultured Marinovum sp. | reverse complement strand
GGTCTCTAATTACATAAAAAGGCATCCAAATTTAATATGGGCGCAGTTAGCAAATGAAAAATTATTTGCATCATTTATTGCAGACCGCCATCATTTGTCAAAAAATACACTGAAAGCAATGCTGAAAGCAAAAGGGTATAAAAATTCAATTCTTGTTTCAGATAGTGTAAAATTTGCAGGCCTTCCTGAAGGGAAATATAATTCTTCAATAGGAGGCGATATTGAAGTTTCTTCTGACGGAAAAGTATCTATGGCTAACACACCCTATTTAGCTGGAAGTGGATCTTCACTATTAGATATCTTCTGCGGATTTTCTGACTTTACAGACTTACCAATAAAATATGCAGCTTTAATGTCATGTCAAAACCCAGCAAAGTTGTTAGAGATTGATAATAATTTATCGGTAGGATCTTCCGCTGATTTTATTTTGTTGAAAAAGATGAAAAATCAAAAGAAACTTATAGTTAAAGATATAATTTATAAAGGTAGAAGTGTTTTAGTTGATTAAAGCAGGATTTTCTATAATTGAAATTACACCTCCATCTGGACTTTATATGGCTGGTTATGCGGCAAGAAATAGTCCTGCAAATGGAAAGAAAGACTCTTTAACAGTTAGAGCGATCGTGGTTGAAAAAACTGCTTTGGTTGTAGCCGACGTAATAGGAATTGATTCTGAAATGTCTGCAAAAGTAAGAAAAAAAAGTATTTTACCTGATCAGGCCATTACAATAACTGCAACCCATACGCATGGTGGTCCAATATCAATGAAGGATCGTTTAAATAGTAAAGTTAATTTCAAATTTTACAATATACTTGAAAAAGCATTAACTGACTCAATTAAAATTGCATATGAAAATAGAACTTATGTAAAATTATATGGTGGGGTAGGTATTGAACCTGGGGTTGCTAAAAATAGAAGAAAAACTAAAGGTCTTATTGATAAAGGAGTACCTGTAATACGTTTCGATGATTTAAAAGGTAATCCCAAGGCTTTTTTGATTTCATACGCTTGTCATCCAGTAGTATTAGGTGCGAACAATCTTTTATGGACATCTGATTACATTCATTTTTGTAGAAAAAAGTTAGAAGAAATTTATCCAAAAGCTAAGGTAGTATTTGCTACAGGTTGTGCAGGTGATGTTAATACCGGACATTCAGCGGAAAGCTCACTTTCAAATGACTTCAAATCAAATAGAACATTTAGTGAAGCAAAAAAAGTTGGGAATAAAATTGCTAAGTCAGTTTTTAATACAAAATTGAAGCTATTAGGAAATAATTGTGGATACTCAGAAACTTTTACAAAATTAAGTTTTTCTCAAACAGAAATTGAAAAACCGAAAGTGCTAATAAAGAAATGGCTAAATGAATTAGATAAGAATCCTTCAAAGAATCATATTCTAAAGATTTGGATAAATTGGGCTGAAAATATTATGGGGCAAAAGAACTCTCCAAAATTATTTCGTTCTACGAGTTTATATTGGGGTGGTGCCTCAATAATATCTTTACCAGGAGAAATTTTTGCAGAATCAGCTTTAAGAATTAGGAATATTTTAAAATGCTCTGATCCCCTCTTTATTCTAGGATATGCTGATGACAACCCTGGTTATATTCCTCCTCTTTCAGAATTCAAATTTGGTGGATACGAAATAGAAGAAGCACATAGATTTTATGGATTAGGCGCTACGTTTGCCCCTGGCTGTGCAGAACTTTTAGAAAAATCTGGACGCTTGCTTTTTTATAGTGCTAGAATAAATTCTACTAAGAATGACTAATAAAATTTAAATATTGATAGGAGAGATATGCTATGAATAGATTAAGCTTATTAAAACGTTTATCTAGTGGTATAAGTCTAGCCACCTGTTTAATTTTTCTCAGTTCGTTTTCAGCAAAATCTGAAGATATTGTGATTTGGG
>CAYMIR010000228.1:0-1933 GCA_964390655.1 uncultured Marinovum sp. | reverse complement strand
AACACAAATACTGTCTAGAGCGCTAGCCATTGTTTCACCTGGACACCTAAGCATTCGAGCATAGGACTCTGTATCTCCTCCTCGCTGGCGGGATCTTTCAAGGAATTCTTCTACCAATTCAGAGATAAACAGTTCGCTGTCTGTATAATTTTTTATAATTTCGACTGATGGAACACCAACTAAACCCAATAGAAGAGCTGAAATTATTCCAGTTCTATCTTTTCCAGCAGTACAATTGAAAAGAATTAAGCCTGGACTGGCTTCCGAAATTGCTGAAAAAATATTTCTTATAGCAGATTGTCTTTCATGAAGAGCTGATAGGTAAAACGATAAAAGAGGATCATTTGAAATCTCTCGAATTTTGCTTGTTCCTAAGAAAGCTGGAGCCAAATTTTCCAGTAATGGTATATTGAGAAATGTAACTCCACCAATATCAGAAAATGGGTTTGGCTCTTTTTCAATCTCATTACTTGTGCGTAAATCAATTACTGTGGTTAGATTTTTCTCGAGCAAAAAATTAATGCCTTTGGCTCCAATTCTGTGGAGGCTATCACTGCGTATAAATCGCTCAGTCTTAGTAATTTTGCCACTTTTTGTTCGGTAGCCACCCAAGTCTCTAACGTTGTGAGTGCCAAGAATTCTGTATACTGGGTATTGCGTTGTGACCATCATTAAACCATCAAACCAAGTAAATTCTTATCAACGCGTCTAATTTCTCTTCCTGCTGGTTGTATTTGTAAACTTGTAATATCTAGCCCGCCCTTGTTAACCTTGCAAAGGTTTACGCTTGCTGCTTCAAGTAATCTTAATTCTGTTTTTTCCAATGGATCAATTGTGGATTGAAGCCCACTGGAAGTGATAATTGGAATATTATTCCAATTTATGAATTTGTTGAGATGGATATGTCCACAAAAAATGCCAGAAATATTGTGACCTTTCAAACAACTATAGAGTTCCAGCGAACTTTTTTTATCAAGTGTCGTCCATGGTAAATCGTCATCATCAACTGATGGAGGATGATGCAGCACCAGAAGCACTTTGTGATTTTTGCTTTCATTAAGAACTTCTTGCAAAAAAATAAATTGATTTTCGCAAATAGTGCCTGAAACTTTCGAAGGTTTGCTCGTGTCTAATACGATAACCTTGAATTCGTCATATTCCGAAGCATGAAAATATGGATCATCGATTTCACTTCCATAAAAAACCTTTCGAAAGTTTAATCTGTTATCATGATTGCCAAGTGCTAAAATAATAGGACTCTTAGAAGCCGAAATGACAGATTTAAGATATTCATAGCTTTCGAGATCACCTGTATCGGTCAGATCGCCGCTAAATATCACAAACTTCGGCTTTGGTGTTAGTCTATTGGTTATGTTAATGGCCATCTTTAAGTTTGAATTCGGGTTATTATTCTCATTTTGCGTATCCCGAGGTCCGCAACAGATATGCAAATCACTGATATGTAAAAAGCTGCTCATTTTAGGCGCTTGCTGAATTCAACAGTTCAATAGTGTAAGGATCTTTTGGAGTATTTATCACCTCCATAGTTGGACCAGTCTCTACCACGTTGCCATCTTTCATTACTAAAACATCGTCACATATACTATTTATAACCGCAAGATCATGGCTTATGAATATCACCCCAAGCCCTAAGTTTTCTTGAAGTTCAATAAAAAGATTGAGTACTTGTGCTTGAACAGAGACATCTAGTGCTGATACTGCCTCGTCGGCAATTAAAATTTTGGGACGGCTAACAAGTGCTCTGGCAATAGCGATCCGCTGTCTTTGACCACCAGAAAATTGATGAGGGTATCTATCTGCATCATCAGGTTTCAAGCCAACTTGGTGTAAAGCCTCTGCTATTAGCTTTTTGTGTGCAGAACCAATTGTTTGTGCTCGAAGTGGCTCAGAAATTGACCATCCCACTTTACGG
>CAYMIR010000227.1:0-1938 GCA_964390655.1 uncultured Marinovum sp. | reverse complement strand
CGCCCATAGGGTCAACGTTTTCGATTGCACAAACGATAATTGCATTGTCCGCTTTATCACGGACAACTTCCATTTCAAATTCCTTCCAGCCAAGTAAGGATTCATCGATTAGAATTTGATTCACTGGCGAGGCGTCCATTCCAGTACGGCAGAAGTGCTCGTAGTCAGCGCGGTTGTATGCCACGCCTCCTCCTGTTCCACCTAAGGTAAAGGCTGGTCTGATAATTGCAGGCAGCCCAATTATATCTAGTGAGTTTAAAGCAATTTGAACGCCTTCGTTTAGATTCGCCGTTCCGTCTGAATTTTTTGGGGCAGTCACGATAGTCGCTTTTGGGTTCTCAAGCCCCAATCTATCCATGGCTTCACGGAATAATTTTCTATCCTCAGCCATTTCTATAGCATTGCGTTTTGCTCCAATCATTTCGACATTAAATTTTTCCAAAACGCCCATAGATTCTAACTCAAGTGAGGTATTAAGGCCTGTTTGACCACCCATGGTGGGTAATAAAGCATCGGGCCGCTCCTTTTCGATGATTTTGGCAACGACTTCTGCGGTAATAGGTTCGATATAAGTAGCATCGGCTAATTCTGGATCTGTCATTATTGTAGCCGGATTAGAGTTAACAAGTATTACCCTATAACCTTCTTCTTTGAGTGCCTTACATGCTTGCGCTCCGGAATAATCAAACTCACAGGCTTGCCCAATTACAATAGGGCCGGCACCAATAATCATTATAGATTTGATATCTGTTCTCTTAGGCATTTTTCTTTTTCTAGACCTTAGCAGTATTGCTGGATCATTCTTGAGCAAATTGTCATGGGTTATAGTGGACATTACTTTTGGCGCAAGAGGTATCGTATATTTTCGAAAAATATCCGGTTTCAGACCTGTAATATAGCCACAAGCAAGGCTATAAGTTTGTGGTAACACTAGAGGCATAAATTTTGAAAATCCATTTTGATACAGCGCCAAAGACGAGCCTCCATTGGTTTAAAAATCCTGTGAAAATAATTAATGCGTGTCACCCCGCTGAAGTCAGGATTGCTTTAGAAGAGCTTCAAAAATATTTGGATGATGGATATTGGATAGCGGGGCTAGCTTCCTATGAGTTATCATATGCTTTGGAGCCAAAACTTTCCTACTTAGCTCATTCAAGCCAGGCCATTCCTCTCATTCAGTTTGGTGTTTTTGATGGGCCAAGTAGTTTAAATTTAGAAAATTCTTCTTACTCAATATCTTCGTTTGTTTCAGACTGGGATGAAACGCGGTATAAAGAGGCCTTTGATCAAGTTTTATCTTATATTGAGGCAGGTGATATTTATCAGGCTAATCTAACATTTAGTCTATTTGCTGATTTTGAAGGTGACCCTTGGACATTCTATAAAGATCTACAATTAAAACAAAAAGTTAAACATGGCGCTTTTGTCGACTTGGATAGTGAAATATCCATTCTTTCGAGATCTCCGGAATTATTTTTTAAGACTGATAGTAAGATGAATATTTCCACTAGGCCGATGAAGGGTACACAGCCGCGCGATCGAGATGTTGAAAAAGATAAAAAAAATTTAAAATTTCTAAAAAATGATATAAAAAATCGTGCTGAAAATCTTATGATCGTGGATTTGCTACGGAACGATATTTCGAGAATAAGCAAGGTTGGAACGGTTAAGGTGCCAGAGCTGTATAAAGTGGAAACTTATGAAACTGTTCACCAAATGACTTCGTTAATTATTGGTGAAATGAATAAGAAAACAACAGTTGCCGAGTTGTTTGCAGCACTCTTCCCTTGTGGCTCGATAACAGGTGCTCCAAAAATCCGGGCAATGGAGATAATACACGAGTTGGAAAAAAGACCTCGCGATATCTATTGTGGTACGATTGGGTGGATGGCTCCCGATGGAAGCTCTGAGTTCAATGTAGCTATCCGAACTCTATTG
>CAYMIR010000226.1:0-1960 GCA_964390655.1 uncultured Marinovum sp. | reverse complement strand
AGAAGCACCAATTGCAAACAAAGCGCCAGGAGTGGCGGCAGACCCTAACATTACTATAAAGTCATTAATAGGCCCTGGAATAGACCACCCACTTGCAGACCACAGCAAACCACAGATTATAGAAACAATCATTGGATTTTTCATTAGTCCAAGTAATACGCGATAAAAAAGAAAAAGATCTAATTTTTTGTCTTTGCTAGCTACAATTATCAGAACAATTAGTGATCCAAAAACAATTAAATCTATTGCTAATATAATCATTATAAAACCTACAGATTCAGGACCTAATAAAATAGCTAGCATAGGTATTCCCAAAAAACCTACGTTGCCAATAACAGAACACTGAGCCTCAACTGCAGCCTCCGAGGGATCCTTTTTTCTGAAAATAGCGACAGATGTTGCTAGAAAATAAATTATTAGTGACGCAGATAGATAGGCATAGATAAATTCAGGATCATAAAGCTCACTCAATGATAAGTCCGATGAAAATCGAAAAAGCATTGCCGAAAGAGCAAAATAGAAAACAAACTTTGTCAAATATACCGTAGCTTCAGCTGAAAAAAAACGAGTTATAGCCGCCGAATACCCTAAACCAATAAGAGCAAAGAACGGAATTGTCTTATAAAAGATTTCAATCATTTGATTGTTTTTTCAACCAGGCAAAGTATTTTAATGAAAAGCGTTTTATTAAAACACCACGACACTTCTTATGCTTTTTCCTTCATGCATTAAATCAAAACCTTTATTAATATCTTCCAAAGAAAAGCTATGTGTTATCATGGGGTCGATTTGAATTTTTCCTTCCATGTACCAATCGACTATTTTTGGAACATCCGTCCGACCGCGTGCGCCCCCAAAAGCTGTACCTCTCCAAACGCGACCTGTAACCAACTGAAAAGGTCTGGTTGAAATTTCTGCACCTGCCGGAGCAACCCCAATTATTATACTTTCTCCCCAGCCTTTATGAGCACTCTCAAGGGCAGTTCTCATCACATTTACGTTACCTGTAGCATCAAAAGTATAATCTGCACCCCCGTTTGTTATTTTGACTAAGTGCGCGACCAAATCATCATTTACATCTGAAGGATTAACAAAGTCTGTCATACCAAATTTTTCAGCCATGGACTGCTTACCAGAATTTAAATCCACACCAACTATTTGATCTGCGCCTGCAAGCTTTAAACCTTGAATTACATTTAATCCAATACCTCCAAGGCCAAAAACTATAGCACGGCTTCCAATTTCAACTTTCGCAGTATTCATAACTGCACCAAGTCCCGTGGTCACACCACAACCAATATAGCAAACCTTTTCAAAAGGCGCATCGGAATTAATTTTAGCCAACGCAATTTCTGGGAGAACGGTGTAGTTTGAAAAAGTCGAACACCCCATGTAGTGTAAAATAGGAGTTCCATCTAGCATGCTAAATCTACTGGTTCCGTCCGGCATTAATCCTTGACCTTGTGTCTCACGTATCGCCTGACAAAGATTTGTTTTTGGATTCAGACAATATTCACACTGTCTACACTCGGGAGTATAAAGAGGTATAACATGGTCACCTACTTTTAAATCTTTCACGCCAGACCCTAATTCAACTACAACTCCCGCGCCTTCGTGACCAAGTATTGCCGGAAATAATCCCTCTGGATCAGCACCTGAAAGAGTAAACTCATCAGTATGGCAAATCCCAGTAGCTTTGATTTCTATTAAAACTTCGCCCTCTTTAGGTCCTTCTAAATTAACTTCCATAACCTCGAGAGGTTTTCCTGCCTCTAAAGCAACAGCTGCCCTTGTTTTCATTGGTACCCCCATTAATACGCCACCAGTTACAACATGAACGGTTGCATTTAACTTGCCAAGAAAAATTTTTATCTCTGGGAAATAGGTAGATACAAAAATTATTAATTCATTCTATATTTTTGATGACAAGCACCACATGCAGCACCAACATTTCCGAGTG
>CAYMIR010000225.1:0-1987 GCA_964390655.1 uncultured Marinovum sp. | reverse complement strand
TGGATCCTGAGTTCGGGCCAAACCAACAATGCCCCTATCAAATTTTATATCAGAAAATTCAGCTGGCAAGTCAGGAAGCGTTGATCCACCACGACCTGCAAAAGCTATGTCTCCTCCAGCTTTGCCGTACTCAACGTCGCCAGTTTGGGCCATAAAACCTTCAATTACACGATGGAATATTACGTTATTATAATGTCCCTGTTCTGCCAGTTTTGAAATTTGAGCAACGTGTAATGGGGCAATATCTTCAAAAAGGTCAATTTCTATCTGTCCCTCTGCAGTTCCAGTAATAGTAATTTTTAAACTTGATGCAAAAACTGGAGAACCCAATAAAATTAAAAGACATAAGAATTTATACATCAGCCGCAACCTTAACGCTCAACATCCTATCTGGATTTGCAGGCGGTTCGCCTCTAACAATTTCATCCACGAGATCCATGCCATCGATTACCCGCCCATAAACTGTATACTGACGGTTTAAAAAATGGTTATCGTTAAAATTTATAAAGAACTGGCTATTGGCACTATCGGGGTTCTGGCTTCGCGCAGCTCCTAAAGTGCCTCTGTCATGAGGAATTCCCGAAAACTCCGCCTTTAAGTTTGGCAACTCTGATCCCCCTGTGCCTGCTCTATGTGGCTGATATTCATTTTCCATGTTTCCATATTCAACATCACCTGTTTGCGCCATAAAGCCTTCAATAACACGATGAAACGAAACATTATCATATTTACCTGATCGCGCTAATTCCTTCATTCGATCACAATGCCCTGGAGCTATATCTGGTAAAAGTTCAATTGTAACAGTCCCATTCTTTAATTCCATTAAGATTGTATTCTCTGCATCTTTAATTTCAGCCATCGGTCACTCCTTTTAAGATTTTCCCCTTCCTACGCTTTACAAACCATAAGAACAAGATATGGCTTTACGCAGAATTAAAGTCTGCAGAAAAAGCAAATATTTCAACGTGAGTAAATGTGATGTCTTGGAAAACTCTTTGCCAAATGGATTTACACGGGAAACGTGTTCTAACTCGGGTAGATCTTAATGTGCCCATGGTCGATGGAAAGATTGCTGACGCAACACGCATTGAAAAAATCATTCCTACGGTAAACGAAATTACCAAGAAAGGCGGAACTCCGATTTTACTTGCCCACATGGGACGTCCTAAAGGCAAGAGGCATCAAAACCTAAGCCTTTCACAGCTTCAAGAAGATTTGGAAACTTATTTTGAGTCTAAAGTTATTTTTGCTGCAGATTGTATCGGACCTAGCGCAGAAACTGCCCTTCAAATTGTGAAAAAAGGCGAAATTATCTTACTTGAGAATACTCGCTTTTATCCAGAAGAAGAAGAAAATGATCCCAATTTCGCTGCCTCATTAGCAGCATTGGCTGATCTTTTTTGCAATGATGCTTTTTCAGCTTCTCATCGAGCGCACGCAAGCACAACTGGTTTAGCAAAATATTTACCCTCGTGCGCTGGGAAATTGATGGAGGCTGAGCTCAAGGCTTTAGAAAGTGTTTTAGGTCAACCCGCTCGGCCTGTTGTTACCGTCGTTGGTGGAGCGAAAATTTCTACAAAAATTGCACTTCTAGAAAATTTGATTGAAAAGGTGGACTGCATCATTATAGGCGGTGCTATGGCTAATACTTTCCTTTTTTCAAAGGGGTTCAATGTAGGCCGATCATTGGTGGAAGAAAGTTTAAAGCCGACTGCACTAAAAATTCTTAACAAGGCAAAAAAATATTCGTGCAAAGTCATTTTGCCAACAGACGTAATTATTGCAAAAGAGTTATCACAAAATATACCCACTTCGGTTGTTACGGCTAACGAATGCAAAGAAAATTATATGATACTGGATGCTGGGCCATCAACAGTCGATAATATAAATCAATGTATTAAAAGTGCTAAAACACTTTTATGGAATGGGCCGTTAGGTGCATTTGAGGTCTCCCCTTTTGATCAAGCCACTACTCAGGCTGCTAAAT
>CAYMIR010000224.1:0-2008 GCA_964390655.1 uncultured Marinovum sp. | reverse complement strand
TCAGCTTCCGATTTCTTTTTGGGACGAGCGATTGTCAACAGTAGCAGCCGAAAAAGCTTTATTGGAGGCGGATACGAGCCGAAAACGTCGTTCAGAGGTAATCGATCATGTTGCAGCAGCTTACATTCTTCAAGGGTTCCTAGATAGATTAAAGATTTTAGATAATTGTTGAGTTTTAAATGTATTTCAGGAGTGAACTAGTTTGAGTAGTGAAATCTGGACAAGAGATGAAATTCAAAGTCCTTGCATCAAAATATGCGTAATTCATCCTAGTGAAAGACTATGTACTGGATGCCATAGAACAATAGAAGAAATTTCCTCTTGGTCACGTCTGCCCTCAGAAAAAAGAAACAAAATCATTAACGAACTACCAAAGCGTGCACTTAGATTAAAAAGACGTCGCGGCGGCAGAGCAGCCCGTATTGCAAAATTATGATAAGTTTGGCCAATCAGCCAAATTTTGAAGTTCTGGCCTGAAATAAGCTATTTTTCGGCCCTCATTAAAGTTTTTGATTTCAAAATCCCAAGGACTTATGCCGTGGAGGCAAAGTCGGTGGATCATATAACTTTCGCCTAAATTTGCATGCAGAACGCGTCTTTTACATTTTTCAAATATGCTTTTTCTTGTTTGCATATAAACCTCGCGAACATCCAAATCTTTCCATTTTTCAGGGTCTCGGTTCAAAAATAAACTATTGAATGCCTTTGAAATTAAATGATGAGATCCCTCCCAGACCACAACAGGACTTGCGCCTTTTGGTGCTTGATTTAAGGGAATTCCAAGTACATAGGCATGTGGCTCTTTTAACTTTCTTGGTCCTCCTGGAAAGTCAGCTACCAAACCGTCCACGTGAGCTGCATCTCTTTTTAATCGAAAATTAAAAGAACTATCACTTTCTTGATCTCTAGGTTTGGGATAGCCTTCAAAAATTATCGAAACTTGAGCAGAATGAAGGCCACAGGTTTTAGAACTTCTCATTAAGCTTTCAAATGGTCCACTAAGTGATATTTCATCTAGAGCTCCGTCCGGCTTATTATCTAAAGCGTCCACACCAACGAACCAAGTACCCTGACAGGTTAGATTATTTTCCAAAAAGTTTTTATTTTTTAGCGTTGTTGTAATCTTTGAATTAGCAGCGTTAGCCCAACGAGCTACTCTTTTATCACAATCAAATTTGATCCAGCCTTTGTGTTCAAATTCGTTAAGCTCTTTCATGTCAATAAAGACCCTTTGGGGTTTTCTGATTGAGTCAAGTAGCCTTACTTAATTCATCTATTAAACGAAGCTTTTCAATCAGTTTTTGCAAATCAGCCACATCAATCATATTCGGCCCATCGCAAGGTGCATTGTCTGGTTCTTGATGAGTTTCGATAAAAACCGCAGCAACACCAACTGCACAAGCTGCGCGAGCGAGTGCAGCCACAAATTTTCGTTCTCCACCGGAAGTATTTCCTCTGCTACCTGGCTGTTGAACAGAATGAGTAGCGTCAAAAACAACTGGATATCCAGTATCAGCCATTATTTCTAGTCCCCGAAAATCGTTAACTAATGTGTTATATCCAAAACTTGTCCCACGTTCACAAAGCAATATTTTTTCATTCCCAGTGCTAGATATTTTCTCGGCGACATTCATCATTTCCCAGGGCGCTAAAAACTGTCCTTTTTTTACATTTATTGGTTTTTTAGTTTCTCCAGCTGCAATTAATAAATCAGTCTGCCGAGATAAAAATGCCGGGATTTGCAAAACATCCACCACTTCAGAAGCGGCTGCACATTGAGAAACAGTATGAATATCCGTAATCACGGGGCAACCGAAAGTTAACTTCACTTCTTCTAGAATTTTTAAACCTTCTTCAATTCCAACACCCCTAGCTGATGCAATCGAAGATCTATTTGCTTTATCAAAACTAGATTTAAAAATAAAATTTGATGACGATGGAGCACACACCTGAGTTATTTTTTCTGCCATAAACATTGCATGATCACGACTTTCTAACTGGCATGGAC
>CAYMIR010000223.1:0-2009 GCA_964390655.1 uncultured Marinovum sp. | reverse complement strand
AAGGCAAATAGATCTTCAATAACATCCGCAAGGGGGATTGGAATTGAAGAGGGTTTAAAAATTTTAGAAGAAGTAAAATCGACTTTTAATTGTCCAGTTATTACTGATGTTCATACTGTTCCTCAGTGTGCTATTGTTGCTGAAGTAGTTGATATTTTACAAATCCCTGCATTTTTGTCGCGACAAACTGATTTGCTGATTGCAGCAGGAGAAACTGGAAAACCAATAAACGTTAAAAAGGGACAATTTTTAGCGCCTTGGGAAATGGCAAATGTCGCTGATAAAATAGCTAGTACTGGGAATGATAGAATATTGCTTTGTGAGCGTGGGACTAGTTTTGGATATAACACACTAGTTAATGATTTTCGTGGACTAGAAATAATGGCCGAGACTGGATATCCAGTCGTTTTTGACGCCACTCATTCTGTTCAGCAACCAGGTGGCAGAGGAAATAGTTCCGGTGGAGAACGACAATTTGTGGCTGCGCTTGCTCGTGCAGCTTGTGCCGTTGGTGTTGCCGCAGTTTTCATTGAGACTCATCAAGACCCTGATAATGCACCTTGCGATGGCCCAAATATGATTGATGTTGAGGATTTGCAAAGTCTAATTGAAAAGCTTCGACTAATAGATGAATTAAGTAAGGGTAGTTGAGGCAATTGAAAAAAACCCAGGGGTATTTTTTGACATGAAAGACCTTAACGAGTTTGAGTATAAAGGCTGGATTAAATTTGAGTTTGATCACCGTGTAGCTCGTTGGGCTAAAGCGGCTAATTCGAAGATTACGTTAAAGCTTAAAAATAAAGAAATCTTAAAAAATAATTTAACCTGTCAGGGGACTTGGTTTGTTGGTGTGGATGCCTTAGATAATGATCCAGATGGAGCTCTAGGCAAAATATCACTAAGTGGGCCATTTAAAAGCATAATGAAAAGTATTGAGACTAGTGGACTGCATTCGGCTCAGGTTTCAATAATTTTCGAGGGTTATCCGAAGCCTAGAGATCAAGAAAGTGAAAGTTCTTTTAACTTTAGATTAAAAAGAGATGCGGCTCATGTAGATGGTTTGATAGCTGATTTCCCTGGAGGGCCAAGAAAGTTAAAAGAGCCACATGCATTTGTTCTTGGTATTCCAATAAATCAGGCTCCGAAAGGCGCAAGTCCTATTGTGGTTTGGGAAGGCTCTCACCATTTAATTTCCCAGGCATTAAAACGATTATTTTTGAATCGAGACCCTGGGGAGTGGAAAGATTTAGATGTTCGTGAGGTTTATTTGCAAACGAGAAAAACTGTATTTGAAAAATGCAAAAGGCGTGTACTGCATGCAAATTTAGGTGAAAGTTATATGATCCACCGACTTTGCGTTCACGGAATAAGCCCTTGGCATTCTGGTGTGAAAAATTTTCCTGAAGGGCGAAAAATAGCTTACTTTAGACCAGAGCTTCAATATTTGGCGGACTGGCCAAAATTATCATAAATTTGAGATACGGGCTGCTCTACCGCCGCGACGCCTTTTTAATCTAAATGCACGGTTTGGTAGTTCTTTAATGATTTGTTTTCTTTGTTCTGAGGATAGACGTGACCAAGAAGAAATTTCTTCTATTGTCCTATGACAGCCAGTGCATAGTCGTTCACTTGAGTGAATTACACATATTTTGATGCAAGGACTTTGGATTTCGCCTCTTTGCCAGACTTCACTGCTCAAACTAGTCTCCTCCCGAAAGACACTTAAAATTCAAAGATTACTCAAAACCTTTAATCGATCCAAAAACCCTTGAAGAATATAGGCTGCCGCAACATGGTCAATTACTTCTGCACGACGTTTTCGTGTCGTATCCGCCTCTAATAAAGCTTTTTTAGCCGCTACAGTTGACAATCGTTCATCCCAAAAAGTAATTGGTATCTCGGTTTTTGTAGAAAAATTTCGAGCAAAAGCCCTGGTTGACTGTACTCTTGGTCCCTCACTTCCATCCATATTTTTTGGCAAGCCAATAATAACCCCGCAACAATTTTTA
>CAYMIR010000222.1:0-2010 GCA_964390655.1 uncultured Marinovum sp. | reverse complement strand
ACAAATTTCGAAAATAAATTTCAACCTACGGCAAATGATGTGATGTCTCAAAATTTAGATGGGTTGCTTGTTGCGTCGCCTTCAAACCCAACGGGTACTATGTTAAATAAGGATGAGCTTGCTAATTTGATCGACACATCTCATTCTATTGGGGCAAATTTTATAAGTGATGAAATATATCACGGCATTCAATATGAAAAGAAAGCTGTTTCAGCATTAGAAATCACCGATGAGTGCTATGTGATAAACTCTTTTTCGAAATTTTTTTCCATGACTGGATGGCGCGTTGGGTGGATGGTAGTTCCGCAAAATCATATTAGGGTTGTTGAGCGTCTAGCTCAGAATTTATTTATATGTTCCCCGCACGTTTCTCAGGTTGCAGCCTTAGAAGCTATGTCTTGTGAAGAAGAACTGTCTAAAAATTTAGATATTTATCGCAAAAACCGCCAAATTATCATAGATGGATTGCAAAAGATAGGATTGCAAAGCTTTGCTCCTCCCGATGGGGCATTTTATTTCTACATAGATATCTCTCAATTTAGTGATAACAGTTTATCTTTTTGCAACGAGATTTTGGAAGAAGTTGGTGTGGCCATAACCCCGGGCGTAGATTTTGATCCGATGAGGGGGAAAACAACGATTAGAATTTCCTATGCTAGATCGACTGAAGAAATAACAGAGGGCATAAGTCGGTTGGGTCAATTTATGCAAAAAAGGGGGTATTGTTGAATTTTTTTATATATGCTTTCTTTTTCTTAGTTTCAGTCAATCCAGCAGCTTCAGAAGTTGGTTTTGCAAGATTACTTTATGAAGACTCTTTTGCTAGGGATCGGTTTTTTGGAGGTGTTGAAATTAACCTTAAGTTAAACCAGGGTGTACCTTATAAAATAAGCTTTTTGAAGGATCCAATAAGTCTGATCATTGATTTTAATATAGTAAGCTTTGATGAAATAGATCCACAAAAACTCAACCGCAGTAAGAATATAAAATCTATAAAATTTGAAGAGTTAGACACAAAATGGTCAAGGCTTTCAGTTCAATTTAAGGACTATTGGGGTATCAAGAATACAGAAATGACGATTGACCCAAAGGATGGCAGTGCGATAATTTCAATTTTATTACAATCAGTATCTGAAGATGTTTTTAAGTCAAAAAACGTGAACGGTAGTAATTCTGTAAAACGTAAAAATTCGAAAGTAACAGAAAAGACCTCTGCTAAAAAAGATAATGAATTTGTGGTTGTTTTGGACCCTGGGCACGGCGGTAAAGATCCTGGCGCGGAATCTGGTGGGTATCGTGAGTCTAATCTAATGTTGGAGTTGGCTACAGCGGTCAAAGAAAGTTTGATTAGAAACAATGATTTTAAGGTAATTTTGACGAGAAATGAAGATGTATTCCTCTCTCTTGAGGATCGAATAACAATAGCAACACAATCAGGTGCTGATCTTTTTATTTCATTACATGCAGACGCTGTAATTGAAGGGGAGGCAAGCGGAACAACGATTTATCTTTTAAGTGAAAAGGCAACTGATAAAATGAGTGCTCAATTAGCTTCAAGACATGATAGGTCTGAAATTCTGAAAGATATTGATCTTAGTGGTATAGATAGTCAGGTCGCGTCCGTTTTAATCGACATGGCGAGGCAAGAAACAAAACCACGCAACGAGGCTGTTGCCTCTTCTATTCTTCAAGTATTTAAGGAAAAAATCACAGAGCTCAGTTCACAGCCGTTAAGATATGCAGCATTTTCCGTTTTAAAATCTCCAGATATTCCGTCAATTCTTATAGAGGCTGGCTTTATGTCAACTTCTTCAAATTTACAAAATTTAATAACACCTCAGTGGCGAGTAGAATTTGCTAATGCTCTTTCTGAAGCGATATCACGTTGGCATAGAAAAGATAAACAGCAGAAATTTCTAAAAAAGGAATAGTCTTTAAATTGAATCTATTTAACCAAAATATATATTAAGTATTTCAGACAAGGGATTATTTGTTTAATACATCTGGGAC
>CAYMIR010000221.1:0-2019 GCA_964390655.1 uncultured Marinovum sp. | reverse complement strand
AAAAGCCGCTGACAAAATATGTTTCTTAAAAGACGGACGAGTGCTGGAAGAGGGAGCGCCAGATAAAATTTTTAGTCAGTCCGCTAAGAAGGAGACAAGAAGCTTTCTGAGTAGTTTTTAAATACTTTCTAAGGTCAAATAAATTTATTTTGATATTTTTAAAGTGAGTTTAAGCAAGTTTTGCACTGATCTAGAAAAATTAGTTTTGGACTATTTTCATAGATCGTTGAAATTACCACCGCGGCCTTTTCCACCCACAAAACGACTGGCACCTTCAATGCCCTTCGTCACTTCATCTTTGCTACCTAGCCATTCCTGTCTTAAAGCCTCATGCAAAGATAATCCATGTTGATTACGAGTTGATCGACGATCTGCTTTCACACAGCTTTGAGGGAACCTTGCAATTTCTTTTGCTAACGTTTCGGCTTTTTCACGCGCCTCACCATCAGGCACGATATACTCACAAAGACCAATTTTCAGGGCCTCATCAGCATTCACACGACGCCCAGTAAGTATCAAATCCATGGCACGGCCCTCCCCAATGAGCCGCGGCAATCGAACAGTTCCCCCATCAATCAATGGTATGCCCCAACGCCTACAGTACACACCCATGAAAGATGACACCTCCATTACTCTGATATCACACCAAAGAGCGAGTTCCATACCTCCAGCAACGGCAGGTCCTGAGACAGCAGCAATTACCGGTTTCGATAAATCTAATCGACTTGGTCCCATGACTGCCATTGGGGGGTCTCCCTCTTCTGAAAAGTCAAATGGATCAAGTGCGCGGGCATCATCAAGTGAGGAAGCATGTTTTAGGTCCCATCCAGCACAAAAGGAACCACCTTCACCCCAAAACACTGCAACACAGGCAGTATTATCTGCATCAAACGATTGAAATGCATCAAATAGCGCCTTAGCACTTTCAGGATCCATCGCATTGCGCGCTTCCGGACGTGAATGAATAATGGTCCATATTGAACCGTCCTTTTCAATACGGACACTCATATTAAAACCTTTCCATATTTGCCTTGAAGATACTTTTCCCGAATTGCAAACTTTTGAACTTTTCCCGATCCTGTTAGGGGAAAATCTGGTACATGTACCCAAGTTGAAGGGGTCTTTTGGGGTGATAAATGTGCACGGCAATGATTACGTAATTCTGTTGGGTCTAATACGTGATCAGACAGAACAAAAGCAGCAATAATTTCTCCCCATTTATCGTCTGGAAGTCCCACCACTGCCACCTGTAATATATTAGGGTGGCTCACAAGAACGGCCTCAATTTCGGCTGGGAAGTGATTTTCACCGCCACGAATAATCATGTCCTTAACACGACCAGTGACCCGCAGGAAACCTTGAGAATCCATTTTGCCAAGGTCGCCTGTATGCAGCCATCCATGCTTATCGATAGTAGACGCTGTGGCATCTGGATTATCATTGTAACCGAGCATTACTGCATAAGAGCGCGCACAGATCTCCCCGACCTCTCCAATCGGGAGAACTTTGTTGCTTTCTGGTAATCGAATTGACACTTCAGTGTAGGGCAGTGGTTGACCAGCTGTTTCGACGATTTGTTCAATTGTAGACTGAACGGGGTTCAAAGAAATCATAGGGCTATGCTCTGTTTGTCCAAAAGCACTGAGCAAGTGACAACCTAAGCTGTCTCGAACTCGCCGGACCAAGTCGGGAGGCACGGGCGCTCCACCCGTTGTAATGACTTCAAGAGAGGACATATCTCGGGGGTTTTGTTCAAGCGTTTCTAATAAATTAAACAGCATTGTTGGAACAGCAAAACAAGTTGTCACTTTCTGTTCTTCAATCAAACGAGCAAAAACATCAGCATCAAAATGTTTTATAAGGAGCATTTTACAAGAAGCCTGAAGGCACCCCAGAACCCCCGTTGCACAACCTGCTGTGTGAAAAAGGGGCATAAAATTTGCCCAAACTGAGTGCTGACCAACCTGTTTGCGCGCACAAAAAAGCCGAGCGTTGTTTACAAGATTCTTGTGGCTAAGG
>CAYMIR010000220.1:0-2029 GCA_964390655.1 uncultured Marinovum sp. | reverse complement strand
CCCCAGTGACTAATTGAGGTTTTTCCAAAAAACTGAAGCCTGTGGCGCGGCCACAACGAAAAGGATAATCAAAACCGGCATCTTGGATGACTGTTGCATAGGCGGCGTGTACGCTTTCCGCTGTCACACCAGGTTTCAGGACGTCCAAGGCGGCTTTCTGACTTGCTATTGCAACTTGATAAATTTGCATCTGAATTTCATCGGAAATTCTATCAATCCAAAAAGTTCTATCGAAGCCAAGTTTAAATTTGTGAAAATTTGTCATACCACAGAAACAAAGAAATACCGGCTCACCTGTTTGCATAATTCGCGTGCTGGCTCTGTGGTGAGTTTTAGTGATAGCGTCCCCCGATGCCATGATTTGTAAAAAATGAGTATTGGGTGACATGGATTTGTCTTCATAATCATTTTTTAAAATTTCAGCTGCCTTTTTAGTGCCAGCATTCGATGTGGCTATTGCCACTTGGTATTCTGCAACACCGTGGCCTATCGCTTCACGACCAGCTTCCATCATTGCTGTTGCAACTTTACCTGCATCACGTGCAATTTTCAGTTCTTCTTCTGATTTTATCATTCTCATGGTGCTCAAAATTGGAGTTGCGGAAGTAATTCTGTCATATGAAACCTTTCCGTCTATATATCTCCTGACGAGTGGAGGCATCTGGTCTGGTTCAATAGCTATACGCTTGGATCTTTTTAAAACTTTTGGTAGTTCTTCTCTCCACTCATTTCCCATACCATCATTCCAAGCTGATATTCGATCTACAAAAGCAGTTTCTTCAGCTGTGTTGAGATCTATGGTAGGAGTTATAAGGAGAGTTCCATGGTCTACTGAAATAACCAGTAACGTTGGCCGTCCAAATTCCATATGAAGATAATCGTAATAGCCGCATAAGTAATAGACGTTATCCTCATCCGTTATTATTGCAGTATCTATATTATTTTCTAGAAGCTTATTTTTTAGTTTGGCTAGTCGGTTTTCAAAAACTGTCATACTGAATTTGATCCCTCCGTCGAAAAACGATTTTTTGCAAGATTGGTCCAAAAATCTGCACCAATCGGTAAAAGAGCATCATTAAAATCATAATCGCTGGAATGGAGCGGCTTATTGTTTGCTCCACGTATCCCATTTCCTAAAAGGAAAAAACAGCCGGGTACGGCATTACTGAAATGGGAAAAATCTTCCGAAAAACTCATAGGTTTACAATTAATGATTTTAAGGCCACTTTTTTTTGCAGTTTTTAAAACTGCTTCTGTAGGTTTGATATGATTAATCGTTTCTATAAATTCAGTTTCAAAAGAAACTTCAATTTCGATGTTATGTGCAGATGCTATACCACTAGCAATTTGGTTTAAGTAAATTTCTATTTTTTTTCGATCCTCAGGTTGCCTTGTTCTTACATCACCCTTCAGAATAGTCTCACCAGGCAGTACATTCCTTTGGCCATTAGAAATAAATTCAGTCACTGAAACAACGGCGCCTGATCCAGAAGCAATTCTACGAGAGATAATAGTCTGGAGGGCTTGTACCATCTCGGCTCCAATAGTTATAGCATCTTGCCCCAATTGCGGCATTGAGGAGTGTCCGCCCATACCCTTAATTTTTATTTCGAAGAGGCTTTCAGAAGAACAAATTATTCCAGATCGTGTTAATAGTTCTCCGGTTGGAACTCCTGGCAGGTTATGAATGCCGTAAATTTCTTGAATTGGAAAATTCTCTAGTAAGCCCTCTTCCATCATGGCTTTAGCGCCTAGTCCGAGTTCTTCATTGGGTTGAAAAATAAAAACTATAGTTCCACTGAAATTTGCATTTGTAGAAAGTTTATACGCAGCCCCCAAAAGCATCGCCATATGACCGTCATGTCCACAAGCATGCATAACACCTACATTTTCTGATATGTACTCGTGACTGGTTGTTTCATGAATTGGCAAAGCGTCCATATCGGCTCTAAGACCAATGACTTTACTGCCTTCACCAGCGCGAAGGACGCCAACTATTCCTACGCCATAATGAACATCTAATCCTAGT
>CAYMIR010000219.1:0-2052 GCA_964390655.1 uncultured Marinovum sp. | reverse complement strand
AATTTAGCCTGCAGCCCGCTTAAGCTTTCTTCGCTATGTCTCCGCCATATTACACCCATAAATAAAAAGCCTCACAAACTAATGCGAGGCCTTTGGACTGTTGATGATACGATGACCGACATGAAAGGTCAGTCTGTATAAAACCTAATACATCGTGAACATCTATTTGGATCAATTTTATAAAAATTCCAGGCGAATGTATTTCGTGGGTTAGGAGCCTTCTGTTTTTGTTAATTCAGAAAACGATTTGGTCGAAATGATTCAAGAAGAGGGCTTTTTGAATTTTTGAGCATTTCTGATGCCAACAACTGACCTACTAACGGAGCGAGAGTAACGCCGCTATGCATTACAGCGACAAACACTCCTTTATGTCCGTCTACCTCTCCAACAACAGGAAAGCCATCAATTGGAACCGGACGAGTTCCAATCTTAATATTTTTTGGAACCAACCTTGCGCTTAAGTCGAGCTTTCTGGAAATACGCGCAAGTACATCAGAAGCCAGATCCAAAGCGACTATATTTTCTTCTAGGTCACCACTAAATATTTCTCCCGCAGTCAAAGTTCCATCCATATTTTGCTTAAAATGAACGTCATTTGTCATCAAAACATGATTTATAAGATCTGGGACCGGTGAGGTTTGAACAATTAATCCTTTTTTATTTTGCATTGGAAGGTTCCAATCAATACCCAGCAAGCCCTTTTTTGCGGCGGCCCCAGTGGCAAGGACCAATATGTCACAAGAAATTTCACCAATATTAGTTTCGACGCCCGAAACACGTCCTTTTTCCAATTTTAAGCTTACTACTCTGCAGCCACTAACAACCTTGCCACCTCCATCAGTAAGTTTGTCAAGCATTGCAAGAGCTACCTGGTCAGCCTCCGCAGCGCCCTCAAAGGGGGTAAATATTGCTGCCTCAGGTAAATCCATTAATTTTGGTTCAAGAATTTTAATTTCACCTTTATTTAACAATTTAGCGGTATACCCTTTATCAATTAAATTATTATATTGTTTATTAAGCTCGTCACCACTGTCTTCCCACCACAAGGTCCCTTGCCAACTGACGTAATCATTAAGTTCAAGTTCAGCTTTTAAATTCCTAAACGCATCAACCGCAGAATTGCGTAAATCAAAGTAAGCTGGGCTTTCTGCAAAACTAGCGTTTATCCATCCAAAAGAATTACTACTAGCAGCTCCACCTAACTTATCTTTCTCTACCACTACTACATCAGCGCCTAGATTAAGGCAGGACCACGCTATGCTCGCACCAACAATTCCTGAGCCAACAATTAAAATTTTAGGTTTTTTTTTCAATTCAATTCACTTAGTTTTTTAATGTGAAAACAGAAAATAGAGATAAAATAAGTCTGGTTTCTTAGATAAATTATGAGCCTAAGATTGGTTGCTTCATTCTTAACTTTTTATTTGTCACCAAATTCAAAGCGAGCATCTAGTTCGCATGTAAAAGTATGGGATTTTGGAGCGAACTTATTTCTCAATGGCAATACTTCTTTTGTAGCCCAGTCTTCAACAATTTTAAAATCTTCAACAGATTGCGCCGTCAAATATGCGGTATGTTTACTCGCATCAGCAACATCTGTGGCAATTTCAACAGTAAAGCTATCTTTTAACTTTCCATCAAACTCTGACCACTTTTGTTTAAGTATCATCACAAACATCTGACACTCTTGGGCATCTTTAAATGTATTCATAATGGTACGTCTAATCTCCGGCATTCAGTTAGTCCTTTTTAATATCATTCCGCGATAAGAAAATGATAAACGAGCAGTCCGAAAATTAGACCTTTAAAAAATGCGATCCACGCGACGCTATAATCACTTATACCCAACTTAGATTTCCACCATTCTAACTGCCTTTTATGGATCTCAATCATAGATTTTCTCCCAATTTGACTGCTGTATTTCAAATTCATTTTTCATCTTCATTGCCTCTATCCATCATTGTCGCTACATATTTCAGCTCGCTTATGACACGCCAAAGCCATTGTCTGTTAAAGCTATCCTTTTCTTTATTTCTATCTTCCAGTAATTGC
>CAYMIR010000218.1:0-2075 GCA_964390655.1 uncultured Marinovum sp. | reverse complement strand
TTTGTGGACAGCCCCAAAACGGACCAATTCCATCAAACTTTGAATTTAATCCCTGCGCAACTTCAAACCTGTTGTTAGAGTTGTCTTCCCCATCAATTATCGCCCGGTTTAAGAATTCCCAAATAGAAAAAGGATTTGAGGAAGAGGTAACGCGCTTTGAAAAACCTGCTGGATAGCCAAACGCGAAATCAAAACCAATAAAAATTCTTTCTTTTAAAGCTAAAGATTTCTCGATTAGTTTTTCGATAAAGTTTAAAGCTTCTCGCCGAGTTCGAAAATATTCTGTATTTTGCAGTTCAAAGTTAATTGAATGACAAATATAAATCGCATCCTTTGCAGGTGTCTTTGCAGAAGGTTTAGAACGGGCTGACCAATCTATCACAACCAGACGATCAAAGCTCAAGATAATTTCCTATAAAATTAGCGATACCAATTGTGTCGTTTAAATTTATGCTGGTTTTTTCGGTAGATATGTCTACATCAGATGCCACGGCCAAAATAGTTGGATCGTTTTCTGCAATTAAATTTTGATCGCGCACTTTCCTAACAACCTCAATCTTGGGATGCCTCTCCTGTTTAAAACCCTCAACTAAAACCAGATCAACTTTTGACAATTTTTTGATTAGATCTGTAAGACTGGGTTGTAACTCATCAGAATTCTCATGCATTAATACCCAGCGTTTTTCTGAGGCGATGAGAACCTCCTGGGCTCCAGCTTGCCTATGACGAAAACTATCTTTGCCAGGTTGGTCAACATCAAAACCGTGATGGGCATTTTTTATTGTAGAAACAGAAAGGCTCCGGCTTTTGAACTCTGCAACAAGGCGTTCCATCAGATGCGTTTTCCCAGAATTTTTCCACCCAGTGATACCAAAAATTTTCAAGACGCCTTAATCCTTAGTTGAGCTTCTTCTAATTCACTTTGCGTATTAATATTAAAGAATGGATCATATTCAACTGATGGAAACAAAACCGTTTTCGCGGAATGTTTATCAGCCCATAAAACGATTTTCCGCAAACCTGCTTGAATATTTTTTTCCAGATCGTCAGCTAACGAAACTGACCACAATCCAAAAGTAGGGTGCCGAACTAATTTGTCATTTTGTTTTGTCCCAGCGAGAGAAATTAACGCATTATCCATAACACTTGCATTAGACAATTTACTCACCAGATCCGCTGGAAAAAATGGTGTGTCAGAAGCAACTGTTAGAATTGAAGTGAAACCGTTTTTTTCAGCAAACCTCATCCCTGATAAAATCCCAGCCAATGGACCAACATATCCCTGGATTGTGTCAGGTATGACTTGGATTTCTAGGTCTGAAAATCTGCCGGGATCTCCATTTGCATTTAAAACAATCTCATTCAACTGAAAACTTAAACTTTTAGTTATGATTTCCAAAATGGAAACATCACCGATTTTCAGCCTACCCTTATCAATACCGCCCATTCTCCTTGCCTGTCCGCCCGCTAATATGACCCCCAAAATACTCACGTCATTTTTTCCCAGGTTTATTAGCTTCATCAATTCTTTCAGGATCAAAATTCTCAATGTCCCAGATAAGGCGTTCACTTCCAGATAAGCATATAAATCTTTTTCCACGCAATCTACCGATCAAAGTCATCCTCAAGTCGTTGGCTAACTCCACACCCCACGCTGTAAAACCTGAACGTGATACAAGTATCGGAATTTCCATTAAAGCTGTTTTTATCACCATTTCAGAAGTAAGCCGTCCAGTAGTATATAAAATTTTATCACCCCCGAAGTGGTCATTTTCAAACATCCAGCCAGCCACTTTATCCACAGCGTTATGTCGACCCACATCTTCCATGTAAACTAATGGAACATCATCTTTGCAAAGAACAGTTCCGTGAATTGCTCCAGCCTCAAGATACAAGGAAGGAATAAGATTTATTTTTTTAGAGAGATCATAAAGATCTGAAACCTTCATTTTTGAAGGTGGTAATTCGATATCTTGTAAACCATCCATAATATCGCCGTAGATGGTTCCAACGGCGCAACCGCTTGTTCTTACTTTACGAGATAATTTTTCCTCGTAATTTGTTTCACGTTTCGT
>CAYMIR010000217.1:0-2094 GCA_964390655.1 uncultured Marinovum sp. | reverse complement strand
TGCGGGTCTTTGTAATCAAGAGCCCAAGCCCAGCACCTATAATTAGCCCAAACAAAATGAGTGTGATTCTGTATAACGGATACTGTATACCCCCAGGTAGAGTAACTGCGCCTTGAAGATATGCAGGAATATCCAAGTAGAGTGGAAAGGAACCGAAAACCCAGCGTGTTCCTTCCGAAAATATCAGAATTAACGCAAATGTTGCTAGTACTTGGTCTAAATGGTCTCGGTTATACAGCTTCCTTATTATCGTCATTTCAACAATAGCACCAGCCAGAGCTGCTGCAGACAAAGCCGCAAATAATGCCAGAATGAACGAACCAGTCGCACTGGCCACGGCAGCGGCCATGAATGCTCCGATCATATAGAGAGATCCATGGGCTAGATTAATTAAACCCATCACACCAAAAATCAGTGTCAGACCCGCTGACATCAAAAATAACATTATCCCAAACTGTAGACCGTTTAAGATTTGCTCAGCGATTAAGACTAACGACATTTAGTTATTTTCGATTAACAACTGTGAAAAATGTTGGGCCATTTTCAAAAGTGGCCCAACAAGTCTAATTACATTTTACAATCGTCTACGTAAGCATTGGAGTGATTTTCCAATACCATAGATAGCACCTTGTTCGTGAAAACATCACCTTCTTGGATGACTTGGCGAGCATAGATGGATTGTATTGGGTGTTGATTACTAGCGAAACTAAAGTCGCCACGCGTACTTTCAAAATCTGCAGCACGTAGGGCATCACGGAATGCACCAGCGTTATTGACATCTGCTTTTTCTAAAGCAGAAATCACTAGATTTGCTGTATCAAAACCTTGGCTGGCATAGAGAGATGGAAGGCGACCATAGGCCTCCTGAAAACTCTTAACAAAGGATTTGTTTGCAGAATTATCTAGATCCTTATTCCACTGCGATGTATTCACAACACCGAGGGCAGCAGCGCCGACAGCTTGAAGAATTCCTTGGTCAAAAGAAAATGCTGGACCCGTCAAAGGAATATCAACGCCTGAGGCGGCATATTGTTTTAAAAATGAAATACCCATTCCGCCAGGCAGGAAGAAGAATACATTTTCTGCGCCTGATGCTCTTATTTGTGCAATCTCCGCAGCATAGTCAGTTTGGCCAAGTTTTGTGTAAAGTTCGCCTGCGATGTCTCCCTTGAAGGTACGCTTGTAGCCAACAATTGCATCCTTACCAGCCGGATAATTCGGCGCTAAAACGAAAGAATTCCCAACACCAGCTGAGTTTGCGTAAGCACCAGCGGCCTCATAAAGATTATCATTTTGCCAGGCGACGTTGAAGTAATTTTCATGGCATCCCTTTCCGGCAAGTGCCGATGGGCCAGCGTTTGGCGATAGATAGAATTTTCCTTGAGCGGTTACTGACGGTACGACAGCCATTGCTAAATTTGACCATATTATTCCGGTCAATATATCCACTTTATCAGACTGGATCATTTTGTCGGCCAATTTAACAGCCACATCAGGCTTGCGTTGATCGTCTTCAATTATGACTTCAATATCGGATCGTCCAGATTGATTGATTGCGAGCATAAAGCCATCTCTCACATCAACACCCAAACCGGCCCCACCGCCAGAGAGAGTTGTAATCATTCCGATTTTTGTATCTGCTAATGCTACCCCGGTAATTACAGACAATACGGTTGATATTATAATTGGAAATTTGAACACCTTATTCATTATTTGCCTCCCTGTTCAAAATATTAAGTGCATAGACAAGCACAATGAAAGGTATTTGCCAAGACAGCTGCTGAAAAATTATTTATTGGTGATTTTGAAAAATTTAAGTAATTGATAAATTTTTTTTGGCTTACTTTGGGATTTAAAATTGCGATAAACACAATATTTACAATTTATTGATGCTATTTCTACGTAACAACCAAACAAAGAATATTCCACCAACAATACCGGTGACAATACCAATGGGTAAGTCTTCTGGAGCCATAATTTTTCTTGCGATAATATCTGCCCAAAGTAAGAAAATTGCGCCCGATATGGCTGAGCCCATCAAGACTCGTCTGTAATCGCCTCCAACGATTAATCTGACTATGTGGGGAATCATCA
>CAYMIR010000216.1:0-2133 GCA_964390655.1 uncultured Marinovum sp. | reverse complement strand
TGAGCATCGATTGCTGCAAAATCTATTTGACCGCTTGCTACTGATTTTACGGAGGCTCTGTGTGATCCTGTTTTTTTCAGGAACTTCGGTGCAACACTCAACTTTCTGAAGTGAGCCATAGGAGCGGTCCAGCCCGAATGAGAGATTTTCTCATTATAACCAAAAGTACAATTTTTGAGTTCAGAAAGTTCATATCCTGCTCGAGTGATTATAAGGCTGTTGTAATAACCAGTTGGGCAGTTCGGCAAATCATAATCAACTGTGCCAACGTAAATTGTCTTTTTATGTAAAGTTTCTCGATAGGGAGAGCTACAGGTTTGTGCAAGAAAAAGTTTTGGAGACGTCCATAAGTCCCAGGGGGCAATATTTCTAGATAGTATCTTTGGCGATCCAACTATTTGTTCGTGGATTAACTGCCAAAAATTATTGTGAGCTTCAAACAATTCCGGCCGTTCATACATCGGCAGGCCAGCAATCATTTTTTCGCTACTTTCTGGCGAGCCCTGGCACTCTCAATATCAGTCAGGCCCAGCAGGCTAGAAATCAATCTAATTAAAGAATCTTCTTCTGCTTCCCGTTTGCCATCGGCCAGAGTAATTTTCCATAATGTTTCAAGAATTTCGCGCCTTTTATCTAGCTCAATCTTTTCTTTGATTGCTCTGGTAAATCTTACTGTATCTGGAGCTTCCTGTTCTAGTTTTTCCGCTTGCTGGCGTAAAATCGCTGCATCAGCCAAACCCATCGAGAAATGTTGGCTCAGTTCGGCATCAATACTTGAAATTTCACTTGAGTCGTAAATATTGTCAGATTTTGCTACTCTTACGCACAAAGCAGCTAACGCAATTTTTTCATCGTCCTCATTTAATTTATCTTCCTCGCTACCAAGTAGCACATCGAGTAAATTTTTTAACATCAGCCGTCATATCCCTCTACTATTAACATGTCGCCAGTTGAAACAGCATCTCTTATTTTTTTTGCATTTTGATATTCTTCGCTTTCGTAGCATTCTTTTGCTGTTTTAAAGTCATCAAATTCAATAACCACTGTACGGGGTTTCGAATGTCCTTCTTCAATGATTTGTTCGCCCCCTCTTACGATGAAGCGAGCGCCAAATTTGTCAAAAGCCAGTGCGTTGGCTTCACGATATTTGGCATAAGTTTCATCATTATGAACATCAACATGTGCGATCCAGTAACCTTTAGGCATGATTTTTTTCAGCTCCAAAATTTAATAAAGATGAAGATAATTTTTTTAATTCATTGTGCAACTATTAGCAGATAATAAAACGCTGCTATAATCATCGAGATAGACCAAAACCGCAGTCTGAAAAGATTAAACTAATCGAGACATTTTTTTGGCAGCCCCAATAAAATCCCTAAACAAGGGATGAGGATCAAATGGTTTTGATTTCAATTCTGGATGAAATTGAACACCTATAAACCATGGATGATCTGCCCATTCTATAATTTCAGGCAGACGCCCATCTGGAGACATCCCAGAAAAAACAAGGCCTGCACTTTCTAACTTTTTTTGATATTTTGTATCTACTTCATATCGATGCCTATGCCGCTCTTCTATTTGCGATGTTCCATAAATTGATGCAACTTTGCTTCCATTAATTAATGTAGCGTTGTAAGCACCTAATCGCATTGTCCCGCCTTTATCATCGCTGACAGATCGTTCTATAGTTTGGTTACCCTGTATCCACTCTTTTAAATGGTAAACAACGGGTTCAAATCGTTTCTTGCCTGCTTCATGATCAAATTCCTCAGATCCGGCATTCTTATAGCCAACTACATTTCTCGCAGCTTCAATCACTGCCATTTGCATGCCAAGGCAGATCCCAAGATAAGGTATGTGATTTTCTCTCGCAAACTGAGCTGCTCTTATTTTACCCTCTGTCCCACGCTCTCCGAAACCTCCAGGAACTAGAATTGCATTAAAACCTTGTAATTTCAGGGTGGGATCTTTTGTATCAAAAGTCTCTGCATCTACCCATTCGATATTAACTTTCACCCTGTTTGCTAAACCGCCATGAGTAAGTGCCTCTGCTATTGATTTATATGCATCCTCCAGTTGCGTGTATTTGCCTACAATGGCAACGTTCACTTCACCCTCTGGATTATACACACG
>CAYMIR010000215.1:0-2151 GCA_964390655.1 uncultured Marinovum sp. | reverse complement strand
GGCGTATTTTAGATTTATTCAGATCCAGAAAAGTACCCATAACTTTATTTGCTGTCGCAATGGCAATGCAAAGAAATCCTTCGGTGATTGAGCAAGCACTTAAAGATGGACATGAAATCGCATCACACGGATACAGGTGGATAAATTACCATGGAATGCCAAAGTCGGAAGAACTGGCACACATGGAGAAAGCAATCGATATACATAGAGATATTTGTGGTGAGCGTCCACTGGGATGGTACACAGGTAGAACAAGCGAAAACACACGTGATTTAGTTTCAGAAGAAGGTGGTTTCATTTATGATGCCGATGATTATTCAGATGACCTGCCTTTTTGGAGTGAGCAAACAAAAAAGCCTCATCTGATTGTTCCATATACTCTTGATACAAATGACATGAGATTTGCGACTGCCCAAGGTTTCAATACTGCAAAGCACTTTTCGGATTATTTGATCGATGCATTTGATACGTTATATTCAGAAGGTTCGACCGCACCGAAAATGATGTCAGTTGGGTTACATTGTAGATTAATTGGGCGCCCAGCAAGGTTCAAAGGGCTTGTGAAGTTTTTAGATTATATACTTTCACATGAAAAAGTCTGGATAGCAAAGCGTATTGATATAGCGAGGCATTGGATTGAGAAATTTCCAAGTCCGAAGCTTAAAACTAATAAATAAATAGTAAGGATTTTTGCATGGAAAAGGAGACACCTCCCTCGGAAGCAATGGGGTTAGTTAATTTGGCTTCCCCTAGAATGGGTACTGAAATCTACTCAGTAAGTGACGATTTTTTTGCTGAAGCCCCTAGAATGTTACAAGATACAATACCAGTGTTTGTTCCAGATAAATTTGATGATAATGGAAAGTGGATGGATGGCTGGGAGTCTCGTAGACGACGTCAAGGAGGCCATGACTGGTGCATAATAAAATTGGGCGTACCCGGTATAATCAGACTTGTTGATATTAACACTGCGCATTTCACCGGAAATTATCCGCCTGGAGCTATGATCGAGGCGGGGCATTCCGCAGACGGTGATATAAGCAAAGTTGAATGGGAAACACTTGTAGATCAGGTCGATCTAGGTCCTGACTCGCATCACATATTGCCTACAAATACTTTAGGTCCAGTCAATATGGTCAGACTAAATATATATCCAGATGGCGGCGTGGCTCGGCTTCGGCTTTTTGGTGATGTAAATTACGATTGGGAAAATGAAAAAAGTGATATTTGCGAGCTTTCTGCTCTTAAATTGGGTGGATGTATATTAGGATATAATGATGCTCATTACGGTGATGTGAATGCCCTTCTTTCAGAAGGCCGAGGGTTAACAATGGGTGATGGCTGGGAGACACGTAGACGTCGAGAGCCAGGTAATGATTGGATAGTTGTTCAACTGGGCACAACAGGAACTATTGATGAAATAGAAATAGACACCGCACACTTCAAAGGAAATTTTCCTGATATGTGTAGTATTCAAGCTGCTGTGGTTGAAAAGGGCTTTGATCTAAATTTGGCTGAAAAATGGAAAGAAATTTTACCTAAGCAAAAACTATCCGCTGATGCTATTCACACGTTCTCATCGGAAATCATTAAAGATTTTGGCCCAGTAAACGCCATTCGACTGAATATTTACCCAGATGGCGGTGTTTCAAGGTTAAGGGTATTGGGTCGGGTTGAATTGTAAATGGGTCAACAGAAACTAAAAATTAGAACACTATCTAAAAAAAATTTTAGCTCTTACGGTGAGGTTATTGAGCTAAAAGGTGCAGAAGAATTAGTAATTAATCAAGGCACCACCACTCGATTTAATGCACTAGCTTTGGTTGACGTAGGAGAAGAAGGCGGTGTTCCAATAATATCTATCTTTGAGGGCAAACGTCGACCGGATCCAATTAAGCTAGTTTTAATGGAACGGCATCCTTTGGGGTCACAAGCATTTTTTCCATTATCTAATCACGGTTGGATAGTTGTTGTATGTAAGTCAAACAGTTCAGGTGAAAAACCAGATTTAAGTACCATTGAATGTTTTTATGCAAGGGGCGATCAAGGAGTAAGTTACCTAAAAGGTACCTGGCATCATCCATTAATAGTTTTAGAAGCAAGCCAAAAATTTTTGGTTGTTGACAGACAAGGAGATGGGTGCAACCTGAA
>CAYMIR010000214.1:0-2161 GCA_964390655.1 uncultured Marinovum sp. | reverse complement strand
CCCCACCTGAAGCAAAGTCAAAAAGGCGAATTGCATGCGGAATATGACTTCGATCACGAAATGTTATACAAGCTGGTTTTTGACTTCCAGAAAGTATTGCATACACGGTATTAATGTCGTGGGAAAAATCATCTTCAATATCATTGGCTAATACGGTGTCGCCTAACATATGAATATTTTCAAGTTGATCTACTAATCTAGTAAAATCATAGATATCTTGAAGCGTCGAAGGTCTGTATGACTTCGTTTTGCTGTCAAAAGTAGTCACCGCAGTTCCAGAATTTGCGAAATAAACACTTTTTGAAGTACAGTGCATGTCATCTTTACCTTCACGATCTCCACGTGCATAAACGTAGAATTCTTTGGCAGAATCTGCCAAAATATCCTCCATCAAAGATCGCGGGAAGCATAACCTTCCATGCTTATTTAGAAATGCTCCTTTCGGTAAAATTATATCTAATAGCTCTTCAAAATGATCAGAGATACCAGTTTTTTCCAATACAGTAAGTGCTGCTGTATTAATATTATCCATGTCGATCGTCGAAAGAGGGCTGTAACATCCACCCAATAGCCCTCCTTGTACAGCTTCGTTGCCCGTCTTCACACTATGGTTGGCGAGACGTTTTGCTCTACCTCCACTTACTCGACGTCGGGGCTTATGATGACCACTTACCATTCTGGGATATCCTATAACGAATTGATTTAATATATATATTTTACAATTGAACAGCTGTCACTAAAGAAACTTATAGTTCCCCAAGTTTAGAGGTTAATTCAGTATATTGATTTAGAAAAGAATTAAGTTTTTATAAAAATTACTGGCGACTCCGGCAGGATTCGAACCTGCAACCTGCCCCTTAGGAGGGGGCTGCTCTATCCAGTTGAGCCACGGAGCCAATAAGTTATAAGTAGCTAGGGTATTGTTCGGTGTCACGTGAATTAATATCGTTTTATGCTATTTTGATTAAACTTTTGGCAATAGCTTTATCTAAGGCCTTTAGGTGCTAAATCGCCAATAGATTTAGCATCCGAAGGCAAATCTCTGGTATTACCTGAATTATTTGTCACGGGGGTGTCAAAAACGTATTCTGGATTGCTTTTTTGAATTTGCCAAATACGTAACATTTCTTTCCATGCCCCGAATAAACTTTTTGGCTCTGGCATATCTTTTTTGATTTCCTCAGCAAGCTTATGTAAATTATAACATGGTACGCCAGCGTACATGTGATGTTCTGTATGCCAGTTCATATGCCAATAAAGATATTCAACGAATTTTGGTAAGCGTATTGATCTGGTGTTCTTGCGAAAATCAGTAGTGTTTTGTCTTAGTCCACAGTGTTGAGTTAATCCCAAAAAGTAACTTAGCCAGTTCGCGATATAGCTGGGAAATATTACTATGAATGGTAAAACCCATATTCCAGTCGAGATTGTTGTCACTAATACTAATGTATGGAATCCAAGTTGAATCTGAGACCACCTAACAGAGGCTAATTTTTGTTCGGATTGGTCATTGTGTATAGCTTCTAACCATTCATTTGCAGGTACCTCACTAGAACCGTTTTTTCCAAATGCAGCCAGTATTGTTAGCCATATCGCAGATAGTAGGCCTCCTTTACCAAAGGTTCTGCCGGGCTGGGTCATTAAATTAAAAGTAAACATTTGCAGTAAAAAAGTTGTTCCAACATTTGGATGAACAGGCAAAAGAACTTCTCTATCGCCTTCCGGATGCAACGTGTAGCGATGATGATAAGTGTGACTAGCCGCATAGTCAAAAGGATTCCACCAGCTAATAAGGCTGAAAAGATAAAGGAAAAACTTATTCAACCATCTCGTCTTAAATACTGTGCCATGCCCAAGTTCGTGAACGGCAGTTCCTTTAAAAAAAGAAGATACTGTTCCGTGAATGAAAACAGCGATTGGAAACAAAATCCAATAACTATTTAACCATGAAAAATAAACAGAAAGGCCCGTAATACAAAAAAGCCCAAAATGTCCACCGGCTTGTAAAAAGCCTTTATAATCGCTTTTCTGTGAAAACTTTCGAAACTTATCAGGACTTATCTTAGATCTGTACCACTGCGGTTTTAAATTATTCCGAACTTCTGAAAGAGGAGGAAAAGTCATTTCTTTTAACCAAATTATGAAATACAAAAGCGTATTT
>CAYMIR010000213.1:0-2186 GCA_964390655.1 uncultured Marinovum sp. | reverse complement strand
AAGTCCTTTGATGCTTTAGCATCTCCCCAAAGTTAAATTAAGTTTTCTATATTAAATAATATCCAAGATTATAAAATCTGCTTCAGTCAGGTCAGCCATATCAATACCCTGCTAAGTGGCCCATTTACAACGTTACCAGAAACTGTCTGACTAATACTAGCCGCCACACTGCTAACGTCGGAGCTACCACCGCCGCAGGCAGATAGGGTCACCAAAGTAAGTGGAGAAATATATACAACTTGTGACCGTTTCAGAGCCATTTTAGTTTCCCAGTAGCCCAAGCGAGTTTCTAAATTGATACTAAAGAGAGTGTCAATAAATACCGGAGTTGCCAAGTATATAAATTTTTAAGTCATATCGCGGAAAAGATGAGATTCTAGTCTTTCCTTAAGCCTAATCACATAAATGCGCTTTTAGCTCCTCCAGACTTTTGGGTCTGAAATATTGATGAGGCATCTTTTGCTGGCGGCAGAGGCATACGCACAGGCACATTTTCAACACGCGGTTCAACGCACGGCGTGCCAATTATAGTACGATCTTGCAAATCATCCCAAAATTTACTTTGGCCTAAAGCATGATAGTAAGAAGTCGCTCCCAGAATTGGCCAAGCATCTGCTTTGGCAATCTCATAGAATAAAATTAATCTCGGGCGATCACTTTGGTTTGGCGCTGATCCATGCAAAGTGCGGGCATGATGTACCGTCATACTCCCCGCTTTGCCCGTAAGTGTAACTATTTTTTCACGTTGAAAATCTGGATCTTCGGGATCAATCGCACCGCAGAAAATGCCATTATGATGGTGACTTAAAACTGGACCCTTATGCGATCCTGGGATCACTTGAAGAGGCCCATTTTCTAGATTTACATCTTCCAACATTAAACCGAACGCCAACAAGCTATCATTTGTGTGAGGATAAAATGCCCAGTCTTGGTGCCACTCAACTGCCATTCCGCCGCCTGGCGCCTTAGTATTCAATTTAGAAGTTAATAGCGTCGCATTATCACCTAAGAGATCTCTTAAAACTTCAGTTACGCCAGATTTTTTAAGAATGTCGTCAAAATACTTATTTTGTTTATGAGGTAGCTTAATGCGCGTAAGACGAGGAGTTTCCGCACTGTGTCCTTCATCTAAATCAAAAACATCATCGTTCTCTGTAACTTGCCGAGAACTTTCAATAAAATCATAAGTGATGTCCTGAAGTTTATTTAGCTGGTCTTTGGTAATAACATCCTCAACCATCAGATAGCCATTCTGTTCATAAAAATCCTGCTGTTGGATTGTAAGCATATTAATGTCCCTTGATAACTTTTAAGAATGCTATCGAAATTTAATTATTTCTCAACAAGTAAGAGCGATAAGTAGGAATTCTTAGTCAAATCAGTTTTCATCTGCTTGTTATTTTTGGTTGCAGTCTGCCTGAATTGATCAAATACTACAGCGGTTCACATTGGTAGTTAAAAAAGGCAGGCCTTAAATAAATGAAAACATTTCCACCAGAGCGCATAGTCTGTCTTACAGAAGAAACGGTGGAAACCCTCTATTTATTGGGTGAGCAAGACAGGATTGTTGGTGTTTCAGGATATGCCGTACGCCCCAAACAAGTTCGTAAGGAAAAACCACGTGTTTCAGCTTTTACATCAGCTGATATTCCTAAAATTCTTGCACTATCTCCCGATCTTGTCCTAGCATTTTCTGATTTACAGGCAGAAATTGCCTCTTCATTAATCAAATCTGGTGTAAGTGTGATGACTTACAATCAGCGCGATATTGCTGGTATATTAGCGATGATTCAGCATCTTGGAGCCACTGTTGGCCAGGAGCAGCGTGCGCTCAAACTTTTAAACCAATACAAATCTAGAATGGCCAGCATTAGAGCCCAAGCAGAACAGCGGTCACCTATTAAAGTTTATTTCGAGGAATGGAACGACCCTATGATCTCTTGTATTAAATGGGTTTCTGAACTTATAGAAATTGCTGGCGGTACTGATGTCTTTCCAAATTACGCCAATAAAGCTGCAGCAAAAGATCGATTTGTCACATCAAATGAAGTTATCTTGGCTGGCCCAGATGTAATACTCGCATCATGGTGCGGCAAGAAAGTTCGACCAGAGAAAATTGCAAACCGTCCTGGCTGGGACACTATTCCAGCTATCCAAAACGGGCGAATTCGGGAAATTAAATCCCC
>CAYMIR010000212.1:0-2197 GCA_964390655.1 uncultured Marinovum sp. | reverse complement strand
TCTTGTGATACAGTTGATAAAGAAGCAAAGAGATCTTGCAATTTATTCGCAACCGTTTTCTCTCCAGGTCGTAAAACTTGCTCAAGCTTTTCTAAAACTAATGTTTGTGACGTAGAAAATGATAAACCAGACGAAGCCTTCTGAAGTTGAACATCAACAAACTGATCAAAAGCCCTGACAATTCCATCAACTTTTACACCGTAGTTTTTACCAGAGGATATTGACAAAACATCTGAGGTGGGAGACTTGAGCTCAGTCAAATTTACTTCACGCCGCGCGTAATTTTCATTACCAACATTAGCAATATTCTGCCCTGTAGTCGCGAGCCCCTCTTTGTAGGCCTGCAATCCTGACTTTGCAATTCCAAAGATATCGCTCATGTTTAAATCCTAGTCTTTGACATCTGCCTCACAATTGCATCTGCAATACCTATATCGACTAATTTACTAGAACTATTAGCTAATTCTTGATCAAACATTTGCTCAAAGTTATCATCAGCTTTAGAGTCAAAAAGACCATCGCTGAGTTTACTTTCTCTTGCTTGCCGCAGTAAGGCTTCCAGGAATATTGCTTCGAACTGATCTGCAACACTTTGAAGACCTTCAAATGTCTCAGAATTTGAGTCCAAGGTTTTAGAATTTAGCGGTCCGTTTTTATTTACACCCAAATTTAAAAATGGCTCATTTGAACCAATACTCATTATGCTCTTAAGGTTGCCGTCAGTCATGATAAAACCTCAAATCACGATCAGTTCAGCATTCAAGGCACCCGCCTCTCGAAGGGCTTCAAGAATGGCAACTAGATCTGATGGCGTGGCACCAACTGCGTTAATTGCATCAACCAAGTCACTTAGAGATACTCCTGCATCGAATAAGAATGCTTTTGCAACATCTTGTTCCACTGTGATTTCTGTATCTGGAGCGGCTGCAGCACCTGCATTTGCCTGAGCCCCGTCACCGATAGCAATAGCATCCCCAGCATCTATATTTTGATCTTCATTGACCCTAACGGATAGAGTGCCGTGAGATACAGCTGCAGGTGTGACCTTTACGTTACCACTTATAACAAGGGTGCCAGTACGCGAATTGACAATTATTTTTGCAGGTGGTGCCCCACGCTCCACTTCTAGGTTCTCCAATACCGAAACAAAGGCAACTTTTTGTGCCGGATCATTTGGCGCTCTTACACGAATGCTATTTGTATCCAGAGGGATTGCAGTATCAGCTCCAAAATTATTATTGATTACCTCGGCAACATTATTGGCAGTGGAGAAATCTCCTCGGTGTAGATTAAGTATCACAAAGTCTGTGTTTAAAAATTCAGTTGGTACCAGCCTTTCGACTGATGCCCCTCGAGGAATGCGCCCAACCGTGGGAATATTTACAGTAAGAGATGAATTATCTGCACCAGTAACTCCAAGGCCCCCTACTACAATGTTTCCTTGTGCAATTGCATATGTTTCTCCGTCGGCGCCCAACAGTGGAGCCATTAATAAGGTACCGCCCTTAAGAGACTCAGCGCCTCCGATCGTCGACACTGTGACGTCAATTGCCTGTCCAGGCTTGGTAAATGGTGGTAAGTCTGCGGTGATCATTACGGCCGCTGAATTATCCCCGTTTAGGCCCTCTACTTCAGATGTAACTCCAAATCTGGATACAAGGGACTGCATTGATTGAAGTGTAATGCCAGTATTTCCGTCACCGGTCCCAGCAAGGCCCACAACTACTCCGTATCCAACCAATTGGTTAGACCTCACACCCGCAAGAGATGTAAGATCTTTCAAACGATCAGCTAGCACTGGGTTAGAAAAAATACTTATTAAGGAAATTAAAGCCCAAAAATACTTCAAAATTTGCATTGTACGCTCCTAAATCCTAAATCGGAGAGACGGTTTCAAGAAATTTGGAATACCAGCCTTTTTTACCAGAAACAGCAGTATCTCCAGCTCCGATGTAGTCGATGTCAGCATTAGCAATCCTGTCTGACGGCACAACATTATCTGATGAAATATCTCTCGGCCTCACAATACCACTTACACGGATGTACTCGTCTCCGTTATTCAGAGTTAGTTTCTTTTGACCCAATATTTCAAGGTTTCCATTTCCAAATACTCGGACTACATGAACAGAGATCAAGCCAGTAAGTGAGTTGGATTGGTTACTTGAACCAGATCCCGTAAATGATTGCTCTGTACCAG
>CAYMIR010000211.1:0-2198 GCA_964390655.1 uncultured Marinovum sp. | reverse complement strand
TTGGCAGGAGTTCCTTTACGACACCTGGAAATTCGAGCAATTCTTCCTTAGCCATATTCTCTCCTTAGTTATTATGGACACGTGCATAGGCGAAATATAACCAAATGAAAAGTATTTAAAATTTACCTGCCTATAAACAGTAGGTATTCTATAAATAGTTAACTCACTGAATGATTTTTTCTTTTCTTAAAAATTTTAGAAGTTGTGGTGAGATATATTCAACAATTACTTTCACTCCAGCCGGGTTTGGGTGCAAACCATCAGATTGCAAAAGGTATGACACATCTTTGCCATTTTTAACGTCATCAAGCATAGGCTTAAAGTAGCTATCAATATAAGCAATGTTCTTCTCTTCGACGAGATCTGTGAAAATAGCATCAAATTGTAATTTATATTGCTCACCATAGTTTCCAGGTGCAAATGTTCCAATTAACAGGACTGGGGTTTTATTATTTGCAGCAATGTCAATGATGGCTGATAAGTTTTCTCTGGTTAACTCAGGTGGAAAACCACGTAAAACATCATTAGCGCCGAGAGCAACCACCAAGGCCGATACATCATCCGTTAAGGACCAGGATAGCCGCTCTAAGCCACCTGCTGTCGTGTCCCCAGAAACCCCGCCGTTAATAAAGGTGACTTCCAAACCTGCACTCGCGAACCAGTTTGATAATTGATTTACAAGACCGTCTTCGACTGCCAAACCAAAACCATGGGTTATACTATCACCCAATATGAAAACTTTTGGGTCGGAATAGGCAAAAGTTGGCGCCATATATATAATTAGCGGAATAATAGCCTTGTACAGCAGATTTTTTGCTTCATATCTAATTACAGAATAAAAGTTTCTTAGGTATTTTATCATGCAAAGGCCCTCAATATTAATAGAAAATGTCTCATTATCTTTAGACAGCAATGCCGGGATTGTGGATATACTAAAAGATATTTCAATTGATATTCAAGAAGGTGAAAGCATCGGTATCATTGGACCCTCAGGATCTGGCAAGTCTTCACTTCTAATGCTTATGGGAGGATTAGAGCGAATTTCAAACGGTTCTATAAAACTGTTAGGCCAAAATCTTAGCGAAATGAATGAAAATAAACTAGCGGGCTTCAGAAGAAGTAATGTTGGAATAGTTTTCCAGTCTTTCCACCTTATCCCAACAATGACCGCTTTAGAGAATGTTGCAGTTCCCTTAGAATTAAGCGGAAATAAAGATGCCTTTAGCCTAGCAGAAGAGGCATTGGAAAAAGTAGGCCTTGAAGATAGAATATCACATTTTCCATCACAATTATCGGGAGGCGAGCAGCAAAGAACAGCTCTTGCAAGAGCTATTATTGCCAAGCCAAAAATTTTGCTAGCAGATGAGCCAACTGGAAATTTAGATTATGAAAACGGAAAAATTGTGGCAGATTACTTATTTGAGCTTCACAGTGAGCACAACGCCACTCTTGTTCTGGTAACTCATGATGTAGATTTAGCAAATCGATGTGGAAGAAAAATCAAAATCTCTGATGGCGAAGTATTTACCCCATGAAAAATCTTCGAGTACTACCAATCTCTTGGCAACTTGCTAAGCGAGAAATACGGAACGGTTTTCGTGGTTTTAAGGTGTTGATTGCTTGTTTAGTGCTTGGGGTTGCAACAATTACAATAATTGGCTCAATCAAAACTGGTATTGAAAAGGGTCTTAGCGAAGAAGGCGCTTTATTATTAGGCGGTGATGCAGAAGCAGAGTTCACCTACAGGTTTGCAAATTCAACTGAACTCACTTGGCTTGAAGAAAAAGCAAATACCATAAGCGAAATAGTTGATTTTCGTTCAATGATTTTGGTCGAACGAGAAACGAGTGAACGAGTTCTCACTCAAGTGAAAGCCGTGGATGAAAATTATCCACTTATGGGTGAAATAAATCTTTTCGCTGATGTAATTCTTTCTGATGCATTACAAAAAAGAAAAGGATTGCCGGGAGCAGTTATCGAAAAAATTTTAGTGGACCGTTTAGACTTAAAGCTCGGTGATACTTTTAAATTAGGTCAGACACAATTTCACCTTGGAGGTATCATTGAAACTATTCCTGATAATGGTAGTGACGGTTTTGGGTTGGGGCCAAGAACAATTGTTTATACTACCGACCTAGAGGGTTCAGGCCTCCTCACACCTGGGACACTTTTTTCAACCAAATATCGGCTAGATCTGA
>CAYMIR010000210.1:0-2243 GCA_964390655.1 uncultured Marinovum sp. | reverse complement strand
GCGGTATGGATGCTCCGATGATGGAAAATATGCCACCAGAAGCTATGGGCGGTATGGATGCTGATATGATGGGAGAGATGCCTCCGCATGCGATGGAGGGAATGGATGCTCCGATGATGGAAAATATGCCACCAGAAGCTATGGGCGGTATGGATGCTCCTATGATGGCAAATATGCCACCAGATTGCGTTGACGCCATATCAGAAGCACAGATGGTAGAAATGCCAACTGAAGTTGCAGGTATGATGGATGATGATGGTGGAATGGGTGCTCTAGGCGACGCCCTCGACCCAGGACCTATGGATGATATGGCAGCTCCAATGGACCCAGCAGCTGATGCTCTTTCCGGAGCAATGGATGCTGCTCAAATTCAGGGTGGAGATTCAGCGCCAGCCGATGCAGCAGCCATGGATCAAGCAGCCGCAGGTGTGGAAGAAGTGGATGCAGCTGAAGTAGAAGAAGCCTCTGAGGCTCCAGCTACACCGGACGAGCCTATCGTCTGATCCTTATAATTAATTATGTGATAGTAAGGGGTGATGTTATCAAACCATCACCCCTTACTATTTTTATTTGAAGAATAAATAGATAAATCGTTGTTAGTTACCAGTTTTATTGAATATCTTGTCTTTCTTGTTTAAGCTTTTAACTGAATAATGGGTAAACATAGACCATCAGATAATAATTGATGTAATATCAGGGGAAAAATCATGAGAAGCCTTGGCGTAATATTTTTAGCAGATGTTGTGGGATATTCTAAAATGATGTCTCAGGATGAAACTGGAGCTTTAAACCTTATAAGAGAATTTCAAAAAGAAATTATTAGGCCTACACTTTCTAAATATAGTGGGAATATGATTAAATCGTTGGGTGACGGATGGCTAATTGAATTTAAAAGTGCCTCTGAAGCTGTTGATTGCGCTTTAGAATGGCTAAAGCTATCAAAGAAACAAGGCAAATTAGACCTTAGAGTAGGAATACACCTTGGTGATGTCGAGCATGAAGAAGGTCCGCCACCGGATGTATATGGGGCGACCGTTAATATAGCGGCTCGATTGGAGTCTATTGCCGAAAATGGTGAGGTTGCCATTTCAAACTCTACTTATTTATGCTTGGATGAAAATCAGGCACGTTTGTTTAATAACTGTGGAAATCAAACTCTAAAAAATATCACGACGCCTGTAGAAGTTTGGAGCACTGGTAGATTAAATCTAGGATCAAAGGGCATGAAGAGGGAAAACGAAGGCCCTCTTATTTCGATAAAACCATTTGCTGCTACGTCTGAGTCAGTAAATGCATTTTGCAACGATGTAACAGATGATCTAGAAAAATATCTCAATCAAAAAGATTGGATAGATTCCACTGTTCAAAAAAATCCAAGTGACGCAGACTATCAGCTAATTGGCACTGTTTCACCTAATCAACCGAATTTCACAGTCGATGTCGTTTTAAAAGCACCTGGCGGAAAAACTTTGTGGTCCGAAAGTTATGGTGCACCATTAAGGCAAATAAGCCAAATAAGCGATACAGTTGCGAGTAATATTTCCGACAAAGTCTTTATGGAGATAATGAAGGTTCGAGATAAATACAAATCCTAAAAATTATTTATTTTGAAAAGATTTTGGGCATAACATAATATTTAAGCAAATTTGAACATATAGAGTTTTTTAAGATGAAAACCAAAACCCTTAGATCTTTATCTCTAGGCGTAATCGCTCTGGCTGGACAGTTTGGTGTTCGAATTACTGTTGAGCAACTAGAAAAAAAGATATCACAAGGTCAAATTGCATCTGAGAAAGAACTTAAAAACACCCTTAAGGAACAGGGTGTAAAAGTTCAGCGTCTGAAACCAAGTATAAAAACTTTAATTGACCGTTCTTACTATTTTCCCTGCGTTGCGCTTATGCGTGATGGAACAGCGAGAATATTAATTAGCTGTAAGTTAAATGACAAAAATGAAATTGAGTTTCAATCAATGGATCCTTTGGATCCAACAAATAAAATTAACGTCGAAAACGAGACAGAATTCAAACGTAATTGGGCGGGATCTGTTTATCTCATCTCCAGTGAAACGGGTATCGCTTCACAGGATCGCGCTTTTGACTGGACCTGGTTCATTCCTGAGCTGTACCGATTTAAAGGCTTGCTAGGTCTCACTTTTATTGCGGCCATATTAACAGCCATTTTGGGGCTGGCTCCAATCGTATTTATCCAAATATCTCTGGATAAAGTTTTAAATTTTGGAG
>CAYMIR010000209.1:0-2251 GCA_964390655.1 uncultured Marinovum sp. | reverse complement strand
GAAGGTATGATTTTACGATCAAGTTGTAAAAATGCTGTGGATAAAGACATCTTGGGTGATGCAGAGGAAATGCTCAACTTGGCAGATAAGATATTTTCTGATGAATCGAGTGAAGAACAGCTGATATTAGAATCTGATAAGCCACACGCTCTTGCATGGCGTGAATGGAGCGAAGATGCAGTTGTTTTTTCAGAAAATGGCAGCTTTGAAATTCATGGAGTTTTAGATTTGTTAGAGGAATTAAAATCTGAGCGGGTCGAAACTAGTGATGGGCATTTTTTTATTGAAACTACCAGAGCTTGCACGACTGTAGATATAAACACTGGCTCGGATACTAGTCCTGCAGCAGCCCTGAGAGCCAATCTAGCCACAGCACGGGATCTTCCTAGACAGCTACGCCTTCGAGGCATTGGGGGACAAATTATTTTAGATCCTGCTCCAATTTCAAAAAAAGATCGAAAGATTATTGACACATCATTGAGGACGGCCTTTAGAAAAGATTCCGTTGAAACAAATATCGTTGGTTGGACAGCCATGGGGCTGATTGAAATACAACGTGCTAGGGTGCGTTCAAGTTGGAAATAAAATGTCCAAACATGATCATTAATTTTGTTCTATGAGACATCTTTCCAATTAACTTCCCGCTTATTTTGCCCAGTTCTACCCCTACGAATAAACAACCTATTTAGAGCATTGATATAAGCTTTTGCACTGGCAACAACGGTATCAGTATCAGCAGACTGTCCCGTCGCTATATTTCCGTCCTCTTCCATTCGAACAGAAACAGTGGCCTGAGCATCTGTACCCTCAGTAACTGCATGGACTTGGTATAATTGAAGGTGAGCATTGTGCTGATAGAGTGCTTTTACTGCATTAAATGTTGCATCTACTGGTCCATCGCCGGTGGCAGTAGTTGAAGACTCTTCCCCACCAATCGTTAATGTCATTGCTGCTTCTTGTGGACCAGTTGTACCGCAGATTACTCTCAACTCATTTAAAACAATGTGATCGTTTGCTGCATCTTCGCCAGCCTGCATTAGCGCGATTAAGTCTTCATCATAAACTTCTTTCTTGCGATCAGCTAATTCTTTGAACCTAACAAATACGTCTTTCAGTTGATTATCGGCTAAATTATAACCTAATTCTTGCAATTTTGATCGAAGAGCTGCGCGACCCGAATGTTTTCCTAAAACTAAATTTGTGGCTGAAAGCCCAACATCTTCAGGGCGCATAATCTCAAATGTTTCAGAATTTTTTAACATACCATCTTGATGAATACCGCTTTCATGTGCAAATGCATTTTTTCCTACTATTGCCTTATTAAATTGAACTGGAAAACCGGAAACAGAAGCAACGCGTCTGGATATATTCATTATTTTATTGGTGTTGATGTTAGTATAAAACGGCATGATGTCACCACGGACTTTTAATGCCATAACTACTTCTTCAAGAGCCGTGTTTCCGGCACGCTCACCTAGCCCGTTTATTGTGCACTCAATTTGTCTGGCACCACCTTCTACAGCAGCTAGAGAATTTGCAGTAGCCATGCCTAAATCATTGTGACAGTGGGTTGCAAAGACAACTTCATCTGCTCCGGGCACTTTCTCTATTAACATTTTGATAAGGTCAGCTGACTCAAGTGGCGCCGTGTAACCTACTGTATCTGGAATATTGATGGTTGTTGCCCCAGCTGTAATAGCTATTTCTACAACACGACATAGATAATCATGTTCTGTCCTAGTTGCGTCCATTGGTGACCACTGGATATTGTCACACAAGTTTCTAGCGTGGGTCACTGTATCATGAATTTTTTGCGCCATCTGATCTTTATCTAAATTTGGTATCGCGCGGTGTAACGGCGAAGTTCCAATAAATGTATGAATTCTGGGTCTTTCTGAGTTTTTTACCGCATCCCAACAACGATCGATATCTCCAAAATTAGCCCGTGCTAAGCCACATATGACGGCTGTTTTACTACGCTCAGCAATTTCACTTACCGCCTTGAAGTCTCCCTCTGATGCAATAGGAAATCCAGCTTCAATAATATCAACTCCCATATCATCGAGGAGCTCTGCTATTTCTAATTTTTCCTCATGGGTCATGGTTGCCCCTGGTGACTGTTCGCCATCTCTAAGCGTGGTGTCAAAAATTACTACGCGGTCTTTGTCTGTTGTTGTCTTCATTTTTGGATCTCGTTTTTTCTACTAAGTTGGTGGTGCGGTAGTCTGCCCCTCTGAGCGGTCGCACCAGA
>CAYMIR010000208.1:0-2378 GCA_964390655.1 uncultured Marinovum sp. | reverse complement strand
ACCATCTTGTCAGGTTCGCCTAAAACTGCTCCGTTTAGCCCCTTACCTATCTTTATTTGATCGACAACTTCCATTCCAGAAATAACCTTTCCTACAACCGTATACTGGCCATTTAAAAAATATCCAGGTTCAAACATTATAAAAAACTGACTATTGGCGCTATTTGGGTCCTGAGTTCGCGCCATACCAACAATACCTCTTTCAAATTTTACATCAGAAAATTCAGCTGGTAAGTCGGGAAGCGCTGATCCACCACGACCCGCAAAAGCTATATCACCTCCAGCCTTTCCATATTCAACGTCGCCAGTTTGAGCCATAAAACCTTCAATTACACGGTGGAAAACAACGTTATCATACTGTCCCTGTTCTGCCAGTTTTAAAATTTGAGCAGTATGTAATGGGGCAATATCTTCAAAAAGGTCAATTTCGATTTGTCCCTGCGCAGTTCCATCAATATTAATCTTTAAACTTGACGCAAAAATTGGAGACCCTGCTAAAATCAATAAACATAAAATTTTATACATCGGCCGCAACCTTAACGCTCACCATCCTGTCGGGATTTGCAGGCGGCTCGCCTCTAACAATTTCATCCACGAGATCCATGCCATCTATTACCCGCCCATAAACTGTGTACTGACGGTTTAAAAAATGGTTGTCAGTAAAATTTATAAAGAATTGGCTATTAGCACTATCAGGGTTCTGACTTCGAGCAGCTCCTAAAGTGCCTCTGTCATGAGGAATTCCAGAAAACTCCGCCTTTAAGTTTGGTAACTCTGATCCCCCTGTACCCGCCCTATGTGGCTGATATTCATTCTCCATGTTTCCATATTCAACATCACCTGTTTGCGCCATAAAGCCTTCAATAACGCGATGAAATGAAACATTATCATATTTACCCGATCGCGCCAATTCCTTCATTCGATCACAATGCCCTGGCGCTATATCTGGCAAAAGCTCAATTGTAACGGTCCCGTTCTTTAATTCCATTAAGATTGTATTTTCTGCATCGTTAATTTCAGCCATCGGTCACTCCCTTTAAGATTTTCCCATTCCTACGCTTTACAAACCATAAGAACAAGATATGGCTTGACGCAGTATTAAAGTCGACTGAAAAAGCATATATCTTAACGTGAGTAAATTTGATGTCTTTGAAAACACTTTGCCAAATGGACTTACACGGGAAACGTGTTTTAACCCGGGTTGACCTTAATGTGCCCATGATCGATGGGAAAATTGCTGACGCAACACGCATTGAAAAAATGATTCCCACAATAAGCGAAATTATCAGAAAAGGCGGCACTCCCATTTTACTTGCCCACATGGGACGTCCTAACGGCCGGAGACATCAAAACCTTAGCCTTTCACAGCTTCAAGAAGAATTGGAGACTTATTCCAATTCCAAAGTTATTTTCGCTGCAGAGTGCATTGGGCCTAGCGTAGAAACTACTCTTGAAATTGTAAAAAAAGGTGAAATTATCTTACTCGAAAACACTCGCTTTTATCCAGAAGAAGAAGAAAATGATCCCATGTTTTCTGCCTCGCTAGCAGCACTTGCTGATCTTTTTTGTAATGATGCTTTCTCTGTTTCTCACAGAGCTCACGCAAGCACAGCTGGTGTAGCAAAATATTTACCTGCATGCGCTGGGACATTGATGGAGGCAGAGCTTAAAGCTCTAGAAAGTGTTTTAAACCAACCTGAGCGGCCTGTCGCTGCTCTTGTTGGTGGAGCAAAAATTTCCACAAAAATCAATCTGCTAGAAAATCTTATAGAAAAGGTGGACTGCATCATTATAGGCGGAGCTATGGCTAATACCTTTCTTTTTTCGAAGGGGTTCAATATTGGTCAATCATTGGTGGAAGAAAGTCTTAAGCAGACTGCACTAAAAATTCTTAACAAAGCAGAAAAATATTCGTGCAAAATCATTTTGCCAACTGACCTTATTATTGCAAAAGAGTTATCAAAAAACACTCCAACATCAATTGTTTCAGCTGATGAATGTCCAGAAAATTACATGATACTAGATGCAGGACCCTTAACAGTCGAAATCATCAAAAAAGAACTTAATAGTGCTAAAACACTTTTATGGAATGGTCCATTAGGTGCATTTGAGGTCTCCCCTTTTGATCAAGCCACTACTCAGGCTGCTAAATTTGCCTCTGAAAAGACAAAAAATGGTGATTTAATATCCGTCGCGGGAGGAGGAGATACTTTAGCAGCTCTTAATAAAGCGGGAGTAGCTGGGTCATTCACCTACGTTTCAACGGCAGGCGGCGCGTTTTTGGAGTGGTTGGAGGGCAAGGAGTTGCCTGGAGTTAGCTATCTTATAAATTAATAAGATCTTCGTTAGTATTGTATTTTCACAAATTATGGTAGCGCA
>CAYMIR010000207.1:0-2507 GCA_964390655.1 uncultured Marinovum sp. | reverse complement strand
CTTATGATCACAAAAAAAAGAAAATGATAAGAAGATATATTCAAAGTGAAAAAGAGAGGTCGGAAGGCCGTGAGAAACTTGAAAAAATTAAACAAAAGGTTCTCAAAGAGGTTGCGGGATGTGCAGTTTCCAGTGACCAATTTTCTCGCATATCGGATCTTGCTATAGATTTCTGTGAAGATGTGCCCGAGTTACCAATTGAAGCAGTAAAAAAAATTAAAGAAATTTTTGTTGAGGCTGGAGCTACTGCTAAAATATCTTCAATTCATGTGAATGCTTGGTTTGGTGATTATAACAAATTGGAGATGACTCGAATTTTTACAAAAGAAATTTTTGATATTGACCTTGATCGTAGAAAAGATGAATTCGTCTTCTGCGGCGATAGCCCAAATGACGAACCATTATTCCAGTATTTTCCAAATTCTTGTGGGGTTGCAAATGTGAAGGATTTTAAATCGGAAATGACACATCTACCTACATATGTTTCTTCTTCAAAGGGAGGGAAAGGGTTTATTGAAATTTGCAAAAAATTTCTAGACTTTGATTGAGTTTGTAAAAGCGTGTTTCTACTTTACAGTTTATTCTGCTCTTTTTTGGATTTGTAAAAGTTTGGGGCTCTATAAATTTTCTAAAAGCTAATTAGTAGAAAGTGGTGGGCGACCCTGGAATCGAACCAGGCGTGCGTCTCCGCGAGGGAGTTACAGTCCCCTGCCACACCTTGCGGCCTGTCGCCCACTTTTGATTTTCTCAATCTAACCGGTGCTTACAAGTGACTCGAAAAGAGGTCAATGATAAAATGATGCCCATTTAAAACCCTTTCCCTCGCTTCAAAATATTAACTCTATATGTTAACTGGTACGAAGATTTAACCAAACAAAATTTATTAAAGGGCAGTTTTTTATGAAAAAACCAAAATGGGTTATAAAAAAAGAAAAAGACGAAAAAACTGCTCAGAAACAGACCTATTGGATTTTCGGTCTGCATGCTGTCCGTGATGCTTTGGTGAACCAGAATAGAAAAAAATTTAGATTGATGTTGACAAAAAATGCTTCAGCGAAACTTAGTGAGAGTATTTCAGTTTCTGGATTAACCCCTGAAATATTTGATGCACGTCAATTTAAGCCGCCTATTAACAAAAATTCTGTTCATCAAGGTGCTGTATTAGAAGTCGAAAGTTTAAACTGGGGGTCTTTAGAAGATGTAATTATGAATTCTAGAAGTAATCCCCCGCGATTGATTTTGTTAGACCAAGTTACAGATCCGCATAATGTTGGTGCTATTCTAAGGTCCGCCGAGGTATTCGGGGCGAGCGCTGTTGTAGGAACAAAAATCCATAGCCCTTCGGAAACTGGAGCACTGGCAAAGAGTGCTAGTGGTGCATTAGAACGGCAACCTTACATACGCGTCCGTAATTTAGCTGATACAATCCAGCATTTAGAAAAGATGGGATTTATCTCGATTGGACTTGATGGTGAGGCAGAAAACACTTTGGTTGATATCCTAGACATTTCGTGTAGACCAACTGCGCTAGTTTTGGGTTCTGAGGGGTCTGGATTAAGATTTCGCACTAAGGAAACAGTTCAGTTTTTGGTTAAAATTCCATTTTCAACAGATTTTGGTTCTTTAAATGTATCTAACGCTGCTGCTGTTGGACTTTATCAACTACAAGAGCTGTCCCAGAATTTAAACTGAGTTACGATAGAAAAGTACTTATGTTCACAAAATAATACTAGTTATTTATTTGAACTTTTGAAGAAAACCTTCAGTGTGATGATGAATTTAAAACTTGGACTTGAATTATATTACTTTTATTTGAACTTTTTAGTAAAAATGTTATCTGAACATCGTTGCGAGTGCCACACCTCATATTAAGGATGTCTGATGAATTTTGATAAGCCCGGAATTGTAGAAGATAATTATCGAGAAGTGATATCTTCTATAGAGGAAATAATAGAAGATGCGCGGAACGGCCGAATGTTTGTTTTGATTGATCATGAAGATCGTGAAAATGAAGGTGATCTCGTAATTCCAGCTCAAATGGCAACCCCAGATGCAATAAATTTTATGGCAACCAATGGTCGAGGTTTAATTTGTTTGGCTTTAACATCTGAACGAGTTGATCAATTAGGATTAGAACTGATGAGCACAAACAATTCATCCAGGCATGAAACAGCTTTCACGATTTCGATAGAAGCGCGAGAGGGTGTTACAACCGGAATATCGGCTCATGACAGAGCGCGAACTGTGGCAGTGGCCATTGATGCTTCCAAAGGAATGGCCGATATAGCAACACCAGGACATGTTTTTCCTTTACGTGCCAGAAATGGAGGGGTTCTTGTTAGAGCTGGTCATACAGAAGCAGCAGTCGATATATCTCGCTTAGCAGGATTAAACTCATCAGGAGTAATTTGTGAGATTATGAACGAAGATGGAACTATGGCTCGTCTTCCAGAACTTATTGGTTTTGCTCAAAAACACGGATTAAAAATTGGTACAATAAGCGATCT
>CAYMIR010000206.1:0-2543 GCA_964390655.1 uncultured Marinovum sp. | reverse complement strand
TGGCGCTCTTTTATATGCAGATTTTATTTGCCTTAATATTTTACTTGCTTCTTTTTCAAATCCATCAGTTAAATATCTATCGCAAATATTCAAATAATCTGAGTCTTTTTTTATCGGAAGTGAAAAGTAAATTGCATTTCCATCTCGCAAAAATCTATTTCTATTGATCCATCCTTTTTTTGTATATTGAATATTATCGTACAGCACAAACTTATCAACTGCATTCATTAATTGCCAGTAGCCAATATATGGAAAGAAATATGGCTGCATTATTGCTATCTTCTTAGACATCTACTATATTTTTCAAAAGTTCAAAGTTTTTTCTCGCTAAGGCTTGTACTTCAGGAATTTTATTATCGAGGTATTCTTTGTACTCACTCCTTTCGTTATAGCACCGATCAATTTTTAACTTAAGGTCACTGAACACACAGGGGTCTGCAACGAAATCTTGAACTCCAACTACCTTTGCAAAGCCTATGAGTTTGTGCGCTTTTGGTTCATGACCATAATCAATAATAACAGTTGGAACAGATTGTGAAAGCGCAGCAACAGCGCCATGAATTCGACCACTAACAAGCATATCAAAGTTTTTGATAATAGTTTTTGTCTGCCATGTATCATATACATCATTAATTGTATAAAAGTCATTTGAAATACCTCTTTCATGCAATATCCTTTCTAACTGCTTAATGATTACATAATCTCTGCCGTGCTTGAGCTTGAATGGCGCTGGTGGTATATCGAAACCATTAGAATGAGACATTAAGCACACCCTAACACCTAGTTCTTCCGTAAGGTATTCAACTGACTCTGCAAATATAATAAATTCTGAGTCATCTCTATTTTCTTTATCAAAGGGACCCACCTCAAAGTTCCAACCACATAAAATAAACCCAACTACTGGCTTATCTTTCGACAAGAGTTTTTCTTTTTTTATTATCTCTTCTACTTTTGGGCCTTTCGCTGGCTCAAATAGAAAGGCAGGACAGGCTACACTTTTTGTCTTGGTGACATCAAAACCACCCCTTTCTAAGAGGTCTATGCTTACTCCCTCTCTATTCGTAACTAATGAAAATTCTTTGAATACTTCTTGAGCAAAACCAAGTGTCTCTCTATTTGAAAATGGTCCAGGCGACCCGGCCAACATTACTACTTTTTTACCTAATAACTGAGCAACTCTGTCCTTTATTAATCCAACCATAAAACGGTCATCACCAAGAAAATTGGCGTTGTCTCCCCAAATATCTCCACTAAAGTCAATAACTAAGTCTGCTTTCATGACCTCATCAATAAAAGGAGTTGTCTCTAGCATTTCACTTGTCTCATTGTAATTGAGCGCAATGGCTAATTCATTCTTTGCGAGCTTTATTTCGTTTTCTTTCCAGCTATAATAAAGCTCCATGGGAACAACAGATACGCTTTCATCTTTACAAAAACGCTCTGACATTTGCATCGTTGTCTTTATTGATGAATTTGGAAAAACTTTATAAAGCTCTCGTATGAAAGGCTCAATAATATAGTAATTCCCGATATTTCCGAATTCCATCCTCCCCCAATGAAGAGTGCATTGTCCAATGATAAGAATATTCATATACTTTTCATTAATAACGCGATTACTTTAGCATACTTTTTAAAGGTACCATAAACCAAATTGTTTTATCAGAATAGCTTGAATGTGTTATTTTGTTCCTATTTATCCATTCCTTATCAATAAATTGAACATCATCAAAAATTATCCAATTATTAAATTTATTCATAATTTGCCTATAACCCAAATGTATTAAAGACTATAGTTGTATTATTTCTATGTGATTAATTTTTTTTTCGACATTAGGCACTTTTCACAGCTCTTTGATGGGCAAGCATTATCGGATTAAATCTATGAGCTTGATATATAGCTGCATCCACATAGCCTTTCTTTAACAAGTAAGAAGTCATTTGGCATGCAAAAATAGTCCGATTAATTTCTTTTTCTTGTTCATTTTGTGAACTCCACATACCTTTTTCATTGATCCTGTATGCTAAAAACCCACAATTTGGAATAAATTTTCCGTAACCAAACTCTCCCCAAAGTATTGGAAACCATGTATCACCATTAAATTGCAGAAAAAACTCCTCAGGAAATTTTACTGGCACATTTCTAAAAAATGTGGCTCCTAAGTGAATATATGCGTAGTTTAAACGTTTTAAATCATGTACAGGAAAATCTCTTTTATTTCTTTCTGGCAAGTGTTCACTAAATTTATCGTTATCACCATTATTAAATTTCTTAACATCCGAGAAACTAAATGATGCATCTTGGTCGTTCATAAGAGCTGCAATCATTTTTTCTACACGGTAATAATCACCTTCCCAGTAGTCATCACCATCAACAATTGTAAAAAACTTTCCAGTTACATGATTTGTAATAAGTTCAGGGCTTTTAGGTTTTTTACCCTGACTAAACTTATTTATTTCAGAATAAATTTTTTTAATATTTTTTGATTTTGTAGGAATAAGTTGTTCAATAACTTTAACAGTATTATCAGTTGAGGCATCGTCAT
>CAYMIR010000205.1:0-2617 GCA_964390655.1 uncultured Marinovum sp. | reverse complement strand
TTTTGAATTAAATTTGGCGGGAAAATTAATCTGTTTCCCTCTAATTTACCTCCACGCTCTAAAACGAGGTCAGACAATTCTTTCGGGGCATCTGACATTCCTATTTCAGCGAGAACTTTTATCGCAGCGTCCGCAATTTTTTTTACGTTATTAATCCCTATAGGGGAATACGTTTTTTCATTTATAAATGCCTTCAACTTGAATTTTGATAGATCATCTTGATTTCTCGTCTTTCTCCTTTTGCTTCTCATTTTCAACTCAATCAATAACCAAACTTTTTTTATTCTTTTTTGTTAGAAATAGTTTGAAATAATTTTTCTTCGTAATCTTTCTGAAGTGACTTCAACTCATATAAGATGCTTTCTATGTCGCCAGGCTGTTTTAGAATTATATCGACCACGTCACCCTTAAGAATTTCTGGTGACGTAGTTTTTTTTAAATCTACATACTGAAATGGTACAATCGGTTTGTTAAAACCTTTTAATTCCACAGCTTCTTTAGCCTCGAATTTAAATTCTTTTTCCAAAAGTGTTTTTGTTTCAGGAGCAACTAATATTTTTTTGGGTGGGCATATAGACTCTAACCGTGAGGCTAAATTTACAGTACTCCCTAGCACAGTATAATCTACACGCTGCACTGAACCAAAATTTCCAACTGTGCAGTAGCCCGTTGAAATTCCCATTCTTACATTTAAACCTTCTGAAATTCCACGGTCTTCTCGCCAATTCCTGTCTAGCTCGGCTACTTTATTTTGCATGGCAATAGCCATGCTTAGACACTTTGACGCATCTTTTTTTAATCCGTCACTTTCAGGGTCTCCAAAAAATACTAGTATTGCATCTCCAATAAATTTATCAATCGTCCCACCGTGTGTTAAAGCAATGTCTGTCATCGCAGAAAGGTATTCATTTACAAGTTCTGCAAGAAGATCTGGATCAAGTGAGTCCGAAAGATCAGTGAAACCTTTTATGTCTGAAAAAAATACAGTCAGTTTTTTTCGCTTATAATCGTTCGTTTGCTCAGATTCCGTTTCAAAAATGTTTTTATAAATTTGAGGTGATAGATATTTTGCAAGTCTGTTGGAAATTTTTTCAAGTTTCTTATTTTTCTCTTTTAGACTTTCATAAGCTTGTTGATTTAAGCTTATCAATTCTTCATTTTCTTGTTTTAAAATTGTTTCAGCAGTTCGGTCGATCAACTGACCTTGAACACCATTCAAAATATTCGTAATGGGACTTCTGGTTTTCGTTGAAAGCAGTGAGAAATAGTGTACCTTGTCATTTAGTTTGATTTCAATTTGAGGAATTAATACCTTTCCATCCTTGTTTAAAGTGGTTCTAAAATCAGTAATAATTTTTTGTTCAACCCCAAGATTTGCCAATAAAGTTAAAAGGTTTTGAGACTTTAATTCTATACCTTTCTTGAACAAGTTCTCAAAATTTTTGTTGATATTTATCAAATTAAGGTTTTGGTCTGCGTAAAAGGCCGCAGTTATGGCATTTTCAAAATTAAAAAAACTAATACGGTGCAAAAAATCAGGATCCAAGATTTTTGCAATATTCATATTGATCAAAGCCTTTATCGTCGTTTCTGTAGATCACGCAAGCGTTCGGATAAGATTGCCATAACGCCACGTATGATCATATCAGAGCCTTCTAGTTTTTTTTCAAATTCTTTAGTTGATACAAAAATAATAACACTTTCTTCTAATGCTTTGGCTGTCGCCATCCTAGGTGCCGTATCAATTACGCCCATTTCACCAAGAATCTCATTTGCTTTGAGCACAATATCTGGCTTTTCCATTGTATGGTTGGTCGGAAAATAAATTCCAACAGAACCCTTCCCTACGATATATAGACCATCGGCTGGATCACCTTTTTTAAAGATTGTGTTTCCAGCATTTAACTCCATTTTTTTCATTTCAAACCTTTATCTCTAACCCATCTCTGGCGAGCGTGAACACTTCTGGCAATTCGACTGCTATTTGGTCGAGTTCTTTGTCGCTTCTGTGTGGAGAATGATGAGTAATAACCATTTTTTTACAATTTGCTCCTGCATTGAAATCAATAGCTTGTTCAATAGAAGAGTGACCCCAGCCTTTTTTATCAATCAGTTCTTTGTCCGTGAACATACCATCCCATACCAGTAAGTCAGCTTTTGCTGAAAAAGCAGTTAACTTTTTGAGTTGGTCTTCCTCAAATTCATTATCACATAAAAAAATAAATGAAGTATTTTTTTGTTTCAATTTGTAACCTGTACTACCCCCTGGATGATTCAGCTTTATTGAACTTAAACTAAAATGTTTATCAAGTTTTTCCTGTACGGTATTAAAGGGTAGAAACTTTATATTTGGTAAAAGTGAAACAACATCAATTGGAAAATAAGGTGGGGAAAAATACCTTTGAATAGTTTTCTCTACAATTTCTATATTACACAAATCACTTGAAATTATTATTTCATTTTTTTGATCAAAAATTTGTGGATTGAAAGGCAAGCCCTGTAAATGGTCGTGGTGAAAATGACTTAGTAGCAAAAAAGACGCATTGTGATTAGAAAATTTAACGTTCTGAAAACCAGACCCAGCATCAAAAATAATTTGATGATTATCAGTGCTAAT
>CAYMIR010000204.1:0-2620 GCA_964390655.1 uncultured Marinovum sp. | reverse complement strand
GATTTAAGCACAAAGCTTTTGAGTTGGTGGTATAATCAAAAAAATAAACTTATAAAGAATATACGTATTCAAGATTTCTTAGCGCGGTTTCCTATCACATCACGGGTAGCCAGAAAAGAAGGCGAAGCAATCTTCCAATTAATGACGGGATTTGTAGATACTCAAATCTTATTCACCTTCGTTAAATCTGGTGCTTTAAGGCACCTCGAAGTTGGATCTTCAAGTATCGACGAGTTATCAGGTAAAATTGGAATAGATCTCGATAGAACCGAGATTTTATGTCGTGCTGGGTGTGCTTTGGGTTTGGTACGCTTAAAGTCAAAAAGGATCTTTCTAGCTAGGCGGGGAGCTCTGATACTTAGTCTGCCGGGTATGATGGAGCTAATAGAACATCATTCTATTCTCTATGAAGATTTACTTGATCCTATTTCATTTTTTAGAGGTGAAAAGGAAACTAAATTATCGCAATTTTGGCCATATGTTTTTGGCAAAGCCAAAAGTTTAGACAGCGCAGATGTTTCACGATATTCCGATTTAATGTCAAAATCACAATTTATGGTAGCCCGTGACACTATTGCCAGTATAAAGGTGAGCAAAGGCACTAAATGGTTAGATGTTGGTGGTGGAAGTGGTGCTTTTGCAAAAGAACTTGTAAATAAGCACCCATCCGTAAAAATAAGCGTTTTTGATATTCCAGGTTCAAGCGCCCATAGAGAACCTCATAAATTTATACCCGGTTCCTTCTTTACTGATCAAATTCCAGCAGGTTTTGATACTATTTCTTGTATTCGGGTGTTGTATGATCATGACGATCAGACGGTTTCTGATTTACTTTTGAAAATTCATTCCTCTTTACCGACAGGCGGACGGATAGTTGTTTCAGAGCCAATGTTAGGTGAGTTAAGTCCAAATAAATGGGGCGATACTTACTTTGCCACATATACCTTTGCCATGAAAACAGGAAAAACCAGATCACCATCACAAGTATCTGATTTACTATGTAAAAACGGATTTTCGAGGGTTAAAATTTTTCCATCAAGGCGCCCATTTGTAACGACCGTTATTGAGGCATACAAAAATTAATCATAAATGTGTCAAAAAAAATTGACACTTAAGAATGTCAATATAAACTGTCACTGATAAAACGACTCTTTTTCGTATGGTGATTACGGAGGGTAAATGGAAACGTCCGCTGTGCTTCTTGAGAAGCCTGAGCGTCTATCTCTTGAAATGGTTGGGTTAAAAACCCCCAGCCAGGATGAGGTCGTTGTGCGGGTTTTGCATTCTGGAATTTCTACAGGAACAGAGAAATTATTATGGTCAGGAGCTATGCCACCTTTTCCAGGTTTGGGCTATCCTTTAGTTCCTGGTTATGAAGCGGTCGGAGAAATATTAGAGACCCCAAAAGGAGCTTCTTTAAAAGTTGGAGATTTGGTTTTTGTTCCAGGATCTAATGGGTTTGTAGACGCTAAGGGTCTTTTTGGAGGCTCTGCTCGCCATTTAATAACACCGGTGAAGCGTGTTACTAAGATAAATAGTGAAATTGGTGAGAAAGGTGTATTGTATGCCTTGGCAGCTACAGCAAGACATGCACTCACTGGCCCTGATGCAAAATTTCCTGACCTAATCATAGGACATGGAGCTCTAGGTCGTCTGCTAGCCAGAATAACAATTATTGCAGGAGGCAAACCTCCTACTGTCTGGGAAATTGATGAAAAAAGGACAGTTGGAGCTTCTGGGTATGAAGTGGTGCACCCAAATGATGATGTTAGGAATGATTATTCCTCTATTTTTGATGCATCTGGAAGATCAGATTTATTAGACGATTGGATTAGCCACTGCGCTGTTGGAGCTGAGATTGTACTGGCAGGTTTTTATGCCGACAGAATAAATTTTGCTTTTCCTCAAGCTTTTATGAAGGAAATTAAAATACGGATATCAGCTGAATGGAAACAGGCTGATATGCGGGCTGTTAATTCAATGGTCGACGAAGGTCATCTTTCTCTTGATGGCTTGATTACAAACCGAGCGCCTGCAGAAGATGCTGCATGGGCCTATCGAACAGCTTTTGAAGATGAAAGTTGTAGTAAAATGGTATTGGATTGGGGAAATCTACAATGAAAGATGATGTGCCAAACTTAAAAGATTATTCTTCTCGTTTAAGGGAAGAGGCAAATATGGATTTGGCTGATATCAAAGCTGACGAAGAACCTAGTGAGCCTACTAAAAAAACTCAAATTGTAGCTATCTACGGTAAAGGTGGTATCGGAAAGTCATTCACCTTGGCAAATCTATCGCATATGATGGCTGAGCTTGGAAAACGAGTACTGCTAATAGGTTGCGATCCAAAATCCGACACAACTTCACTTCTTTTTGGTGGGAAAGCCTGTCCAACAATAATCGAAACCTCAACAAAGAAAAAGCTAGCCGGTGAAGAAGTTAAGATCGGTGATGTTTGCTTTAAAAGGGGTGGTGTCTTTGCAATGGAGCTTGGCGGTCCTGAAGTTGGGCGAGGTTGTGGTGGACGTGGAATTATCCACGGTTTTGAGTTGCTCGAAAAACTTGGTTTTCATGATTGGGACTTTGACTACGTACTTTTAGATTTTCTTGGCGACGTTGT
>CAYMIR010000203.1:0-2637 GCA_964390655.1 uncultured Marinovum sp. | reverse complement strand
TTGTTTGGAATTTCTCCTCGTAAAATCTTTGCAAAAATGTTGTTTTCGTCGTAATCATAGCCCATTTTTTCTACCTTAGAATTTCTACCGTCTTAGACAGTGTTAATTGATATTGACTAAAAAATTTAATTTTTTTTAAACCAAGCCCATTTCTGAAAACTTGCTCATTAAACTTATCTCAGGTCTAGGACCCACATGCCCTATTACCTCTTCTGCACAAATACAACCCATCGAGCAGGCTATTTCTAAATCACTATTCTTCGCTAAACCATATAAAAACCCCGCAGCAAACTGATCGCCTGCCCCAGTTGCATCAACTGGAGTAATAGGCTTGACCTTAAAGTCTACACGATTTCCATTTTGGATTGCCGTTACACCCTCTGAAGATCGCGTGCAAACCACGAGAGGCGAAATATTCGCAGCTTTTGATAGAGCGCTTTCAAAATTGTCTGTTTCAAATAAAGCCATTATTTCTTCTTTGTTGCCGATCATATAATCTAACTCATTTTTTATTAAATTCAGAAAATCTGACCGGTGCCTTTCTACACAGAACGGGTCCGAAATCGCTATTCCGGACAAACCACCTGCCGTTCGACACTCTTTAGCCAACTTTATAAAGGCCTCTTTACCTTTATCTTTATCAAACAGATAACCTTCCAAAAAGACTATTTGTGCATTCGACGCCACTTCTAAATTGACATCCTCTGGACCTAATTCAGCTGAGATACCAAGATAAGTATTCATCGATCTCTCGCCGTCGTCTGATACAAAAATCATAGAGCGAGATGTTGGAAGATCACTTTTATCGATAAGTTCATTAACAAAATCAGTTCCATTTTCCTCCATGGTGCTCCGGTAAAAGTTTCCTAATTCATCATTTCCCACTTTACCTATGAACCCAGTTTTAAGTCCAAGTGCTCCAATACCCGCAATAGTATTTGCAACGGAACCACCTGGCGCTTGTTTTCTGTTGTCCATTGAATTGTAAAGTAACTCCCCTCGACCGCGATCTACGAGCTGCATTATCCCCTTTTCAATCTTCATTTTTTTTAGAAATAAATCCGAACTTTGACTGATGACATCAACAACAGCGTTTCCAATTCCCAATACATTGTATTTTTTCATGGATTTTTCCTTTGCATTTACAGGTCTCTTGTTAAACAGCTTTTTATACTTGACCATGTCTGTTTGATGTATTTTTAAATATAATTATACAAGTGCTTGCACTAGATATTTTTATCTCTCTATTAAAGGCCCTAACCAGTAATTTTCCTATTTTAGTCCAGTGATAAATTTTTAACGGCAAAATACATAATAAATAAAAGAACTCAATTTAAGCAATATCAATATGTTCAAAAATTTTTTAACAAATTTAGATAAATCTAAACGAAATAAAAACGTTAAAATGCATGAATTTTTTAATTCAAAAATTTCCAATGAAAACCCAACAAATTTTTCCAAAATCACCTACCAGTTTAAAAATTCAGCCTTTGGACAAACACTCATTATGAATAGCGAAATGGGGCTTTGTGGTTTAGCTTTTTGTGATGATTTAGGCAAAGATGCCGTGTTAGCCGATATGAAAATAAGGTGGCCTAACGCTAGTTACAAGGAAGATGCAATTTTCTCAGATAAAGATTTCAAATCCATATTGGATAAAACTCAACAAGTTGAACTATGTCTGTTAGGGAGTAAACTCCAGATCCAAGTCTGGAAAGCGTTATTAAAAATTCCAACTGGAAAAGTGATAAGCTACACGACCTTAGCAAAATATATTGGAAAACCAAAAGCAGTTCGTACCATTGCAACAGCTATTGGTAAAAATCCATTATGCTGGCTAATCCCATGTCATCGGGTTTTAAGAGCAAACGGTGAATTGGGCGGGTATCACTGGGGCTTAAACATTAAAAGAAAGATGCTAACTTATGAGTCCCAAATAGATAAAAATTGAAGCTGAAATTAAATTTCCGAGACTTTTATGTGTCTAATCTACTTAACCGGAAAAATTAAAGTTTTTCAATTCCTTGATTAAGATAATATAAAAGATTACTATGCACGCTCTATCGCGATTGCGGTACCCTCCCCACCACCAATACATACTGCTGCGACGCCGCGCTTTAAATCATACCTTTCGAGCGCATTGAGAAGTGTAACAATTATCCTTGCACCTGATGCACCAATTGGATGTCCAATTGCACAGGCACCTCCATGGACATTTAGTTTCTTTCTCGAGATATCTAATTCTTGCATGAACGCCATAGGGACAACTGCAAACGCCTCGTTGACTTCCCAGAGGTCCACCATTTCAATCGACCAGTCTATCGATTTAAGTAAATTTTTTACAGCGTATACAGGTGCCGTCGTAAATAATCCTGGAGCATGAGCGTAGCTACTATGTCCCAAAATTCGAGCACGTATTGGCAAGCCTTCGTTTTCAGAATAACTTTTGGAAGCCAGAATTAGTGCGGCTGCTCCATCAGAAATTGATGACGAATTCGCCGGTGTAACAGTGCCATTTTTTCTGAAGGCAGGTTTTAAATATGGAATTTTATCAGGCCTAGCATTTTGAGGCTGCTCATCATACAAAACAAGGCTTTTAGCTCCCTTTCTATCAGTTACTTCAACAGCTCTTATCTC
>CAYMIR010000202.1:0-2673 GCA_964390655.1 uncultured Marinovum sp. | reverse complement strand
GGATCTTCCAAGAGCCAATCGCCAAGGTTGGATGAGAAAAGGGGATATAATACACGCTTAAGCATAACGATATCGAGGGCCAAAAATACAACCGCAGTGGTAAGATAAAGGGTTAAAATTTGCATGGGCGCGAACCTTTGTAATTTTATATAAATAGAGATAATTCGCTTACATGAAAGAGCAAGAAAAAATACCTTGAAACCTTATAAACTATTGTTTTATAATATTATTATGATTTTTTAAACTTTCCATCAAACCATTCAATGATGTTTCTATTATGTCTAGCGCTTGGGTAAAGTTGCGGGAATAGTAAGGGTCGGGAACATAATCATACGTCAAATCCTCCAAAGAGTAGTCGGTCAAAAGATGCACTTTATCTAGTTGTTCTGGGCACAAATTTTTTAAATTGGATCGGTTTTCATTATCTATAACAACCAGCAAATCAAAATCTTCGAAATCAGCTATTGTAATTTGGCGAGCCCTTAGTTTGGACATGTCAAATCCTCGAACCTGTGCTGCCACTTACATGGGGTCATAAGGAAAAGAACCAACATGCCAAGAAGCCGCGCCGGCACTATCACAAAAGATATCGAGTTTAGAAATTTTAGCTTTTTCTCTGAATATACATTCGGCTGTCGGTGACCTACAAATATTACCAAGACAAATAAACAGAAAAGACTTTATCACCTTTTTAAATCCAATTAGTGGGTGTGCGAATGGGAATGTTTTATTTCTTTCCTATCTTGATCTATAATAATCTCAATATCAACCTTACCTGCTTTTTCAAAAAGAAGGGTTAATGGGATTATTTTTCCCGTTTCGAAATGCCCTTTGAGGCCCATAAACATGATATGTTGACCTCCGCGAATAAGACTATGTTCTTTCATCGCTCCTATTTTAATACCTTCATCTATACGGACCATCTTCATTACACCGTTATCATCCTTTTCGTGGGTATGAAGCTCTGTTTTTATTGCAATATCAGATTTTACACCTAAGAGGCGATCGCTCTCATCAGAGTGGTTCATTATTCTCATATAGGCTGCACCTGCCTTGGCAAGAGGACCCGATGACCGTGCGTAGGCATCAGATATCATAATTTGCCCAGCGCTTAGACTTGAACACAACACCAATAGTAATGGGATGGCGGCTATAAATAATTTAATTTTCACTAATCAAACCACTCTAGTGAATAAACAGTTCTGTGGGTATTAAAAATTCACGTTTACCGTGTATTTGCTAAGCTTCTTGGGCTTTCGATATTTCTTTTTTGACTTTGAGAGCATTAGCAGACAGCTCGTTGTCCTTGGCTTTCGCAAGGAACGCGTCAAGACCACCTCTGTGATCTACTGTCCTTAGCGCTGCAGCCGATATGCGTAATTTTACACCACGTCCCAAAGTTTCTGATTGTAGTGTCACTTCGTTAAGGTTGGGTAAAAATCTTCGGCGTGTCTTATTATTGGCATGACTTACATTGTTTCCGGTCATTGGCCCTTTACCTGTTAATTCACAACGGCGCGACATTGTAGTTTCCTAACTTTAACTTTTTGAGCGACACTTGCCCAAACATCTATATATAAAAAATAAACTTGTATACTTAAACTATTTCAGAGCTTCTAGGGACATTCTGTATGCTCGTCAAGCACCTTCAAACGAAAAAAAATATATTAATTAGATAATTATTTTTCAAAAAAATAAAGCTGAAAACATAAAGTTAATCTAGCCCAACTCACCCTTTTTAATGGAAATTTCTTGCAATATTTGGTTTGCCGCCAATGCTAGATTTTTCTTTCCCGAAGCAACTTCTTCGGCAATTTCTAAGAGATCCCCTTTAAATGGGTTTTTATCTAAAACAGACAATAACTGATATCTAACATCTTCAATAAGCCAAAACTTTAATTGTTCCGTACGATTAGACTGAAAATGACCTTTTTCCTGGCGCCACTCGACGAGATTAGAAATTACTTTCCATGTCTCACTAATTCCATCCTTCTCTATCGCTGAAACGGTCATTGCCTTCGGAAAACCTTGTGGGTCCTGAGGGCGTTTTCTGAGTAATCGGAGAGCTCCAGAGTAGTCAGCGCAAGTTCTTGTTGCTTGATCCTTTAATTGACCGTCAGCCTTGTTTACTAAAATAATGTCGGCAAGTTCCATTATGCCTCTTTTTACACCCTGTAATTCGTCTCCACCAGCCGGAGCAAGCAGCAAAGTAAAAATATCACATATTTCAGAAACAATAGTTTCAGATTGTCCAACACCTACAGTTTCAATTAAAATAACATCAAACCCTGCCGCCTCACATATCTTCACGGTTTCACGAGTCCGGCGAGCTACCCCACCTAAATGAGTTTGACTGGGAGACGGCCGTATAAAAGCAGCAGGATTTCGAGCCAAGAGTGTCATCCTAGTTTTATCTCCAAGTATAGAACCACCTGATCTGACAGAGCTGGGATCCACAGCAAGAACCGCAACACTTAACCCAAAATCAGTAAGATAGGAGCCAAAAACTTCAATGAAAGTCGATTTGCCAACACCAGGTGTGCCAGAAAGACCAATCCGGATTGCTTGTTTTTCAGACTTTTTTTCAAGCAAGCTAATCAGAGAAATAGCTGATTTTCTATGATCTTCACGTGAACTTTCTACTAATGTTATAGCCCTGGACAAGGCCCGCCT
>CAYMIR010000201.1:0-2674 GCA_964390655.1 uncultured Marinovum sp. | reverse complement strand
AATCGAATGTCATGCGCATCGGAAATTGCAGCGTAATCAAGGTATTTGCGCCAAACAAATGGCTCCATATTTTTTAAAAAATTAATCCCGGCTGAATGGTCACCAGCACAGACTCTAGCTTTTATAAAAGCCGCCCTCTCCCAAGTTCTGCCGAGGCTTGCGTAGTATCTTTCTGCAGCATCAACCCCCATACAGACCGGAGTCACTGATGGATCAGGCCGCAAGCGTAAATCTGTTCTAAAAACATAACCATCTTTCCCATTTTCATTCAAAATACGATACATATTTTTCGTTGCATTTATAAAAATGCGCCTCACATCCTGAAATTCGTCAGGGTGAAATACTTCCTCATCAAAAAAACAAATTAAATCAATGTCTGAAGAATAATTAAGCTCAAAAGCACCTAACTTGCCCATGGCTAATATAAAAAAACCTACTTTATTTGGATCGCCATCGTATTGTTTGGGAAATTTGCCTTTTTTAAATTCCTTTAAAAAGCTCGCTCGCCAAGATAAATTTATAGCCTTATCTGCAAATTCTGATAAATTTTTTGTAACTTCTTCAAGAGACCAAGTATCAGCTAAATCATTTAGTGCGATCCATAGAGCCGCTCGTCTCTTGGCAACCCTCAGTTTAAAATACAGCGCGTCATAAGTTTCCGAATCTAAGGCCTCCAACAGAGATAAAATATTAAAATCTTTATCACCTACAGCATTCACCAACCAACTTTTCTCTTTTAGTATTTGAGAATATAAGTAGGGACTGCAAGATGCTACCGAAGCAAAAAAATTTCGCAATTTTTCTGAGTTCTCGGAAAATAAGTTATAAATCTCCTGGGCTATTCGTTGATCAAAAACCTTGGGAACTCGTTTAGGCTTCAACTCAAATGTCATTAAATTGATCTTTCACCTCAGTGTAGCTTCAGTATGAAGAAATTTAGCCTGTCCGTCAAAGACCGTATTTTATCAAATTTTAAGGCTTAGAACAGCCAAAGACGAGGCCCTGGATAAATTTATATAAGTAAAACAGCATATTGTTGTATAAATCCTAAACTTTATTGCTACAGCACAAAAAATGTCTAGAATGCTAGCATGCGTCACACTTTACCACTAGCACCTCAATTTTACGTAACTGCACCTCAGGTATGTCCCTATCTGCCTGATAGAATTGAGAGGAAACTGTTTACATCGATACAAGGCGATGATGCACAACTGCTAAATGATTCACTTTCACAACAAGGCTTTCGGCGATCTCAAAATATACTATATAGACCCTCGTGCAATGATTGTTCAGCTTGTTTATCTGCCCGCATTGACGTAAAAAAATTTAGTCCCTCTAAAAGTCAGAAAAAAATAATTCGACGAAATAAATTTTTAACCCGAAGATCAAACAGTCCTTGGGCAACGGAAGAACAATACGATCTATTTCAAAAGTATCTGCAGCAACGTCATGCTAAAGGGGGAATGGCAGATATGGACGTTTTTGAATTCGCAGCGATGATTGAAGAGTCTTCAATAGAAACGCGCGTTATAGAATACCATAATAAAAATTCACTTGAGAGCGTGTGTTTAACAGATTTTCTTAATGATGGTCTCAGTATGGTCTACTCTTTCTTTGATCCGGGTAAATCGAAACAATCTTTAGGAACCTATATGATTTTAGATCATATAGCATTGGCTTTGGAGCTTGAAGTCCCTTATCTTTATTTAGGTTATTGGGTCCCAGGTAGCTCTAAAATGGATTATAAAGTCAACTTCAAGGGCGTTGAGATTTTCCAAAACAACTCTTGGCAACCACTTTCTGAGGTTGATAAATCTACTCTTGAATTGCATCCACTGAACACAGCACCTGTTTCCGAGCAAGTATCTTCTTTGTCTTTACCAGATAGCATTATAACTTAATCGTTGCTCTAGACGAGGAGTAACAGATACCTTATATAAACAGTCAAGATAACAATGAGTTCATCAATGAATGAAGTAAGTCCGCCTATGGAAGGTGCCCCATTGATCACCCCGTCTTCGACGGACCATCCGCTATACAACTCGATTGTCGAGGCTTGCCGAACAGTATTTGACCCGGAAATTCCTGTAAATATTTATGACTTGGGGCTCATTTATACCATTGAAATCACTGAAGATAATGATGTTAGTATAATTATGTCATTAACGGCCCCAGGGTGCCCAGTGGCCGGAGAAATGCCCGGATGGGTAGAAGACGCGATCAATGGAACAGGTGGAGTAAGACAAGTCTCTGTAGATATTACTTGGGAGCCACCGTGGGGAATGGATATGATGAGTGACGAGGCTCGTCTTGAGCTAGGGTTTATGTAGGTAGATAAATAAAATGTTTGCTATCCCAGGACAAAATGCAATTAAGTTGACCAATAGCGCTGTCTCACAAATAAATAAATTAATGGGTTCAAAGAAATACTTTGGCTTGAGAGTTGGCGTTAAAAAAGGTGGTTGCGCAGGTATGGAATATACGATGGAGTATGTTACAGAACCGGATCAAAATGATGAAATTATAGAGCAAGACGGAGCACGGGTACTTATTGCACCAATGGCTCAAATGTTTCTTTTTGGGACAGAAATTGATTATGAAACCTCATTACTTGAATCCGGTTTTAAATTTAATAATCCAAATGTCACCGAGGCATGCGGCTGCGGAGAGTCAA
>CAYMIR010000200.1:0-2680 GCA_964390655.1 uncultured Marinovum sp. | reverse complement strand
TTGACACGGTATATGTTCCAACTGCAATCTGAGTAAAAGGTGACTTTGTTACAGTTGCTGAGCTCGTATTTGTGGCTAAATTTTCATCCTTTAAGGCTTGAAAATATTCTGGATTTGCAGCGAAAGTTTTCTTGAATAAAGTTTCGTCTAAGAAATAGTCACCATTATTATCAGTTTTTATACCTAATTGGGACAAATATATCGATTTTTCACCATAACCATTTAAAGGTTCCACAGCTAATTTTTTAAAGCTAGATTTTATAGAATTGATAGCTGGGTCTAGTGCTAAAGGCCCGTTATCATCACCCTCAAGATCAATGAAAGTGAGGCGGTCTATTTCTGCCTTAAACTGGTTTAGGGAATTGATAATGCTATCTACCGTAGAACGAACATTTGTTTCTGACCGACTTATCCCAATACTTGCGGAAGTGGCAAAGTCAGATTTAAGCTCAATTGAAGCACCATCTAACAAGTCAGTAATTGAATTACTTTCGCGAGTAACTTGTACGCCATCGAGGGTAAACGTCGCATCCGAAGCTAGTTGACTGAATTTATTAATCGTAGCACTTGCATCCGGTAAAGCTGGCGTTGCAAAGCGAGCAAGATTGCTCGTTATTTTAAAACCATTGTCAGCGCCTGTTTTATCACTTGTTACAATAATCGAAAAATTGGTGCCATCTCCTGTTGTATCCACTGTTGTTGCAGAAATACCTGTAACTGCATTTAGTAAAGCCGCCACTTCACTCACAGATTTAGTTGAAAAGTTCAGGGTTTCAGCATTGGCGCCATCAGCATCTTGAAATGAATAAACATCAATCTCTTTTATAAATGCCGAAGAAATAGTCCCGGACTCGCCATCGTTAACCGTGAATGTCGTATTCGCTGCTATTGGACCATCACCAGTATACGAGGTTTTACTCTTAATTGCAGTTACGTCGCCACCATTCGAAATTTCAGAAGTAACAATATAGGTTTTTTTGCTTGCGAAACTATTAGTATTTGCCGAACTGCTTGCCGCAGTTTTAGTCCATTTGCCAAGGTCAATTGTTAAATTAGCGGTAAATTTATCCGTAAGGTTTGAAAATCCACCAAATTCAAAGGCCATCTTTTTTGCGGTTGTAACATTGGAGATGCTCCTAATGCCGTCCTGCAGTTGTGTTTCATCCGTTGCCTTAATAGTTACACCGGATGAGTTGGAAGAACTTATGTCAAAAAATGTGTCACTTTTTACAGATGTGAAATTAGTTTGCGTGGTACTAGCTTGGGAAGTTAAAAATCCAATGCCAGAAATAGCATTTTCTGTTTTTTCTTGCTTTGTTTTTTGCAGAGTTCTCTTAGGTTCGATTTCTGAGCCCACTATGGCATCCACGAGCTCAGCAACATTGAACCCGGACCCACTTTTGTTAACTAAGCTTAAATAATCAGGCTTTGTAACTTCCTTCGCAACTTCAACCATATTTTTTGATCTCCACTATAGGTTGAAACGACCCACAAAAAAACAATTTAGCCTTAATAGGTAATTTCTATCTCAATTCTACGGTTTTCTTCACGCCCAGCGGCTGTAGCGTTGTCTGCAACCGGTGCCATTTCGCCTTTACTAACCGCAGAGAGACGGTCTCCGTCAATTAAACCCGTTCTCTGTATTGCTTGAACAACACTAGATGCTCGACCAGCAGCCAAGTCCCAATTATCTCGAAATTGTGCATTTGAAATGGGAACATCATCCGTATGGCCAGTAACAGTAATTGTACTTTTTGGGCTCATTGCTGCCAGGGAGATACGATCTAAAATTCTTTGTGCCTCTTCAGTCAAATCTGCAGTACCAGAAGGGAAAGCCCCTCCAGATCCTACTGTAATAAATACTTTGTCATCCCGTTGCTCAACGTCAACTAAACCCTGATCAATTTGCTGTTGCAGCGCCGTTGTAAGCTCCTCAGTAGTACGCGATGCATTTTGCTGTTTCTGATAAGCTTCTTGAGACGACCCTCCAAGTCCCTCCCCGTTTTGTGGGGATGCTTCTGTCATTGATGCAGCCAGCTTTTCGAGCTCTGCTTCAATTCCACCAAAAAGCACCTCTTGTTCCGATGCTCCTGAACCCGCACTCTCACGAGCATCATTAAGAGCTTCTAGTGTTTCGGCAATCATTGTACTAATTTCTTCATCAGATGTTTTTTCTTCAGGAAAATTAATAACTACATTTTCACCTAGCGTTTCAACAGTAACTTCTCCAGTATCAATGGCCTTTTTAAGTTGTTTAGCAAGTTCGGTTGCATCTAATTGTTCAGCGCCCTCACCACCTTCGCCCGGAAAATCTGATTTATTTTTCTTATCAGTTTCGCTCCCATCGGGGGAGTCTTCTGTTTTTGTCTGCAACTCAAGCTCGGGTTGTTGCAATTCAGTCGTCTGCTGTCTTAAAGTATCGGTTATAGCAGGCGTTGGATTTGGACTAAACTCCAGGGAAATAACCGTCGTACCTTTTGGCTGTTCAACAACGGGAACAACTTTTTGGACACCAAATGCCTCTCTCAAAGAACCGGATATCTGCTTGAATTTTGGTACATTAAATTCAGCAAAAGACAATATAAGAACGAAAAAAGCCATCAGAAGAGTTGCCATATCGGCGAAAGTTGCCATCCAGGCTGGTGCACCCGACGGTGGACATTTGGGACACTCTTCCTCT
>CAYMIR010000199.1:0-2680 GCA_964390655.1 uncultured Marinovum sp. | reverse complement strand
GGTTTTAAATTTAATAATCCAAATGTCACCGAGGCATGCGGCTGCGGAGAGTCAATCAAATTTGAAAATATGTAAGTTAATTTTCAATCATAAAGGATTGAAAAATTAAAGATATTATAAATTTGATAAGTAAAAAACCACTCCAAAAATACGAAAAGAGGCTCAAATGTCTAAATTAGTTGCCGGTAATTGGAAAATGTTTGGCAATAAAGAAATGATTGCCGACATAAAAAAGATCGATCAATATTGCAAAGAAAAAACTTGCGAAGTTGCAATATGCCCTCCCTTTCCACTAATTTCGGATGCACATGAACAAACCAAAAATATAAAAATTGGAGCACAAAATTGTCACATTAATATAAATGGGGCTCATACGGGTGAAGTATCGGCAGAAATGCTCATAGAAGTGGGTGCTCAACTTATACTTGTTGGGCACTCAGAGCGTCGTCAAGATAACTATGAAACTAATGATATAGTTAAACTTAAATCAGAGGCTGTTCATAGGGCCGGAGCAACAGCAGTCGTGTGTATTGGCGAAACATTGGAAGAAAGAACAGCAGAGAAAACACTCTCCGTGTTACAAGAGCAAATGCTTAAATCGCTTCCCAAAAATATCACCCCAATAAATACCGTCGTTGCTTATGAGCCTGTATGGGCAATAGGTACAGGGCTGATTCCAGAGACAGATCAAATTCGCTCTGCACATGCATTTATAAGAGGATTTTTAGCAAGTACTTACGGAGCTGAAGCCCATAATGTAAAAATTTTATATGGCGGGTCTGTGAAAGGTTCAAACGCAAAAGAAATATTTTCGATATCAAATGTAAATGGGGCTTTAGTTGGTGGAGCCAGTCTTAAAAGCGATGATTTTATAGAAATAATTAAAGCTGCGTCAAATTCAATATAAGCAATGTGAAAGACTTATTTCACTATTTAAGAGGGTAAATGTTACCAAAAGTTGCACAATCTCCAACAAATGATGATTTTGTTCAAAATCCCTACCCTTTCTATGAAACCTGTTTAGCCAAAGGAGGTAAAGTCTTTTGGGAGGATTATAATATGGTTTCATTGTTTAAGTATAATGATGTTTCCAATATTCTCAAAGACAGGAGATTTGGTCGCGAATGTCCGGAAGAGAAAAAACAAGGTCATCGTAAGGAGTTAGCACCCTTTTACGAGTTGGAAGACCATTCAATGCTCCAATTAGAACCGCCTAAACACACTCGTCTCCGTGGCCTAGTCTTACGAGCATTTACGAGTCGAAAAGTTAATTCAATGGCTGCAGAGATTGAAACTTTATGCGCTCAATTGATGCAAAATTTCTCCAGCAATCAAGTAAATATACTTAACGAGTATGCCAATAAAATCCCTGTCATCATTATTGCTAGGCTCTTAGGGGTTCCAGAGGAAATGAGTGACCAGCTACTAAAATGGTCTAATGATATGGTCATGATGTATCAAGCGCGGCGGACAGAAAAACATGAGGGACGCGCCGTTAAAGCTTCCAAAGAGTTTTCCGCATTTATGCGAAGTTATGTTGAGGAACGCCGAAGTAAACCTAAAGATGATTTAATTACTCATTTGATTTCCGCCGAAGAAAACGGCGAAAAATTAACAACAGACGAACTGATTACCACCTGTATCCTTTTATTGAATGCTGGGCATGAGGCAACAGTTCACTCCCTAGGAAATGGTATTAAAGTCTTACTGGAAAATAAAAAAATTTCGATTGACTGGCAGAGTGAAATAAAAATTAGTCAGCTTATTGAGGAGATTTTAAGGTTTGACCCTCCACTGCATATTTTTACTCGCTATGCGTATGACCAAATTGATATTGGTGACTATACCTTTAAAAAAGGTGACGAAGTTGCGCTGGTTTTGGGTGCAACTGGAAGAGATAAAACATTGTGGAGCAGTCCTGAATGCTTTGATCCTAATAGAATTATCAAAAAAAATACATCATTTGGCGGCGGCATACATTTCTGTGTTGGTGCAGCTCTTGCTCGTCTTGAAATGCAAATAGCTTTGCCAATGTTATTTAGAAAATATCCGAAAATGGATTTAGCAGAAAAGCCTCGCTACGCTGATGTTTACCATTTCCATGGATTAGAGAAATTATTAATTAGCTTGAAAGGTTAGCTGTGGCGTTTCTTAAATTTTTAGTTAGATAAAACGTATTTAAGTTTTTAAATTTATCCTTCTATATCAATTAGAGACATAAAAAATCCTTAAAATGAAAAATCATTCTTAAAACAAAATTTTTTACATTTTTTAGGTGCATTAAGCTGAAGAAGTCTGCTATCCTCTTTATAGTTTAGTATTAAATTAACAGGCTTAATAAAGTGAATGCTCCAAAGGTAATGACTACACTTCCAGACGCACAAACTGTAATTGGAGTACAACATTATACAGATCGATTGTTTTCTTTCAAAGTTACCCGCCCTAAAACACTTCGCTTTCGATCTGGTGAGTTTGTTATGATTGGATTACTGAAAGAAGATGGAAAACCTTTACTTCGTGCCTACTCAATTGCCTCGCCTGCATGGGATGATGAACTGGAATTTTACTCCATAAAAGTTCAAGACGGCCCCCTGACATCTAAGCTCCAACATGTTAAAGAAGGTGATCAAATCATTCTCAGGCCGAAACCCGTAGGAACATTGGTTCATGACGCACTACT
>CAYMIR010000198.1:0-2681 GCA_964390655.1 uncultured Marinovum sp. | reverse complement strand
CCCACGTCGGCTTCAGTGAATCTCTCCATTAAAGAAACTTATGAAAGAGTTGGTCAATTGGAAGTAACCATAGAAGCAACTCAAAAAATGTACTGCAATGCAACACATTTTATGATTGAAGCAGCTGTTTCTGTTTCAAACAAGCAAAAATGTGTTTTTTCTCGTAATTGGAAAGAAAGTATCCCAAGAGACGGGATCTAATTAAATAAAAAAACCGGGGTATCTTTTCATCAAAATGCCGCTTCATGCATATTACTAGTAGCTGAGACAAAAGCTTATATATTTAGTTACAGTTTCGTAAGAATGACTTGCTCCATTTTTTGGAAAGCTTTTTGCTTTCGCCCTCAAAAGCTTCTAATTCCGCCTCAACGTTAAAATGAGTTTTTGTTGACGTAAAAACAGTTTTAGTTTTTGAAGAAACATTCCAATCATCACGCTCAAAACGTTCGGTCCAAATGATTTGTAACTCAGCCGACAACGGATCATTAGGGTGCACGGACATCTGCTCATCATGGGTTGAGGAAACAGTCCATCCATTGTGAAGATCATATTGTGTTGTTCCCTCATCAAACCATTGATGTTGGGTCACAATTTCGCTCGCCATATCCCTCTCGAAACGCCATTTGTATTCTGGTTCCTTGATTACAGTTTTTGCCAAAGGTTTCGCGGCTTCAGGTTCCTCAAAAGGTTTTAAAACTTGATCGCTTGATCTATCAGGTCTAACAGGCAACATCAGCGACATACCGTTTTCACCTAAAGTCAAAGTCGATCTTTCTGGTGAAGGCCATGCAATCGGCCAATATACTGTAGAAAGTGCTAACCTGATGCGGTTTCCAACTCCAAAACAGTGCCCAGCCTCGTTTAATTTAAGGACGATTGTGTATTTTTTTCCTTCTTTAAGTAATTCGGGGTTCTCGTGGCTATTCATATGCGTCAAATTTAATAAGCCATAACTTACACGAGTAGCGCGACCATCTGGGAAAACCTCAGAAAGACATGCAGCGAGCATAGCGTTCGGTTTATCAGAAGATATTTCCAAGCGGATGCGAGGAGCACCAAGAATACTTAATTCCCGTTCTAGTGCTTGCGTATCAAAAATTAACGAACCTGCTTCTTCCAGTTGCTGATCTCCAGGTTGATCGGGATCCAGACCGTGCGGACACCATTGCCCAGCCATCATGCCAACTGTCATTGGAGAATTTATTGTTAAAGGTTGCGGTTTTTGTGGTTCATTAATTTGTGAGATTTGCGATGAATCATTCTGAAATTGATATATTTTTTCCTCTATTTGTTTTGAAGGCCAGCTTGTTTCGCTAACCCATCTACCTGGCCTCTCTTTATAGTAAGTCTTTGGAGGGGCAGGATCTTGGATCCAACAGCGCAAAATATCTTCATTCATTATCCCATTGTCTTCATCTTTAAGCCAGTAATCCCACCATCGTAAACACTCTTGAAGAAAACCGATTGCAGGACCAGGTTCTGCAAAATGTGGATACTTGTGAGCCCAAGGTCCCACTAAACCTTTGCAGGGTGATTTTAAATTAGAAAGCAACCGAAATACAGAATTCGAATATCCGTCAGCCCACCCACCAACTGCATAAACTGCAGCCTGAATCTTACTGTAATCTTCACAAACTGAACCGTGTTTATAAAATTCATCTCGCGTTTGATGCTGCATCCACTCTTCAAGCCAAAACCCACTTCCCTCCAGACGCGATCGCCACATTTCATTCCATTTATCTCCAACAACAGCCGGGTCCGGAGGAGTGGTATTTAATGAGAACATGTAGCTATTCCAAGCTGCATTATCGTTTAGTAAACATCCACCCATGTGGTGAATATCATCTGAATATCTATCGTCAGTCGAACATATTGAAACTATAGCTTTAAGTGAAGCAGGCTGTCTGGCTGCCACTTGCAGTCCATTAAATCCGCCCCAAGATATTCCAATCATTCCCACTTTTCCAGAACACCATTGCTGCTGTGTAATCCAGTCAAGTATTTCAAGGGCATCATCTTGCTCTTGCTTTAAATACTCGCCAAGCAGAACCCCTTCTGAGTCACCCGAACCGCGCATATCAACTCTAACAGATGCATATCCGTGGCCTGCAAAATAAGGGTGCGTTGTCGCGTCTCGATCAGCCGTGCCGTCTTGCCTCCTGTAGGGTAAGTACTCAAGTATTGCAGGTACTGGAGAGTTGCTGGCATTTTTGGGAAGCCAAATTCGCGCTGCTAACTTTACACCATCACTCAAGGTTATAAAAACGGGATCTTTCACCTCAATTTCAAATGGAAATTCAGTTACAATTTTCATTTAAAGTCCTCCAACAGTTTTCGGGATCATTATTTCCCTGCAATTGATCAATGCACTCCAGAATACCAAACCAAGCGTCTTAATTTTTTGAAAGTGGCACAAATATTTAAGAGGCAACCAGTTATTAAAACCATTTGTAATCAATTTGATGTATTTTTGAAATCTTTTATTGTTTAATATCGCATTGGGTGTAACTTTGTTATACTTCAGTTGCACTTTGTGCAGACGTTTAAGAATAACTGTTTATCATTGGTAACAGGTTCCTAGAATAAAATGTTTTAAAAAGGACATCGAAAAGGATGGGAAAAGATTTAAACGGTATAATTGATTTGAACCGATATCCTATTCTTAGTCTAAACGAGGTCAA
>CAYMIR010000197.1:0-2687 GCA_964390655.1 uncultured Marinovum sp. | reverse complement strand
TATCACCAGAGTTAACTTTGTGTTGATGGAGTATCTCGCCATTTTCAAGAATATAGCGCACCTCTCCATTCTTCTCGATTTCAAATGTAGTCGGGTGTGAACCATATTCCTCGGCTTTTTGGGCCATTAGTCCAACGTTAGCAACTGCGCCAGATGTCTTGGGATCAAGAGCTCCCGTCTCCTTAAAATATTTTACTGTTTCATCATAAATAGGAGCATAGGAATTATCTGGAATAACACATTTTGTATCAGAGGGCTTTCCATCTGGTCCCCACCCTTTACCCCCAGCTCTAATAAGTGCGGGCATTGAGGCATCTATAATAACGTCTGATGGAACGTGGAGGTTTGTTATACCCCGGTCACTATCAACCATATACATTTTGGGCCCATTACCCATTTCAGCCTTAAAGTCTTCAAGTATTTCTGGAATGACAGTAATTTTTTCCAAAACATCACCAAGACCTAAATTTGGATTTGCCCCTAGTTGTTTAAGCGCACCACTGTGTTTTTGAAATGATTTTTCGAAAAAGGATGAGACAGCATGTCCAAATATAATTGGGTCAGAAACCTTCATCATAGTTGCCTTGAGATGGACAGAAAAAAGAAGATTTTGGCTTTTTGCCTCAGCAATTTGTTTTTTAAAGAATAGCCGTAAAGCCTCTGAGCTCATGAAAGTTGCATCCACAACGGTGCCTTCTTCCAAATAAATGTTGTCTTTTAAAAGATTTATTGTTCCGTCATCACCAATAAATTCTATTTTTGCATTTCCTGTTTGGCTTGCGGTTATAGTTGCGGACTTTTCATTTGAGTAAAAATCATTTCCTGTCATTGATGAGACATGGGTTTTGCTATCACTTGACCAAGTGCCCATAGAGTGAGGGTTTGCCATTGCATAGTTTTTAACTGCTTTTGCTGCACGTCTGTCAGAATTACCCTCACGCAAAACAGGATTTACGGCAGATCCCTTGATAGAATCATATCGTGCTTGAATTTCTCTTTCTTCGTCTGTTGTTGGCGCTTCCGGGTAATTTGGTAAATTATAACCTTGGTTCTGCAATTCGCTTATAGCTGATAAAAGTTGTGGGACAGAAGCCGATATATTTGGTAGCTTTATTACATTGGCATTTTTAGTTTTAACTATCTCTCCAAGATTAGCTAAGTCATCAGATTGTTGCTGCTCGTCTGCAAGGTATTCTGAGAAATTAGAAATTATTCTTCCTGCTAGTGATATATCTTTTGTACCAACATTAATTCCCGCGGCTTTGGAGAAAAATCGTATTACAGGCAGCAGCGAAGCACTAGCAAGCTCTGGAGCTTCGTCTACAATTGTATACAATATATCTGCGTTGGATTTTTCTGCCATATTTTTTACTTCCAAACTAGCTATGGGTAGGATTGGGTGCTCTTTTAAAAAGCTGAATCACAAAAGCCAGCTTAAACTTAAAAGTGTCTTATAATATCGAAATTTATATTTCAATTGCTTTGATTGATTTTCCCGCGATATATCCTAGGCTTATGGCTGTCAAAAGACCATTGCCAGAAAGGTAACCCGAAACGTCGGGGCCAGAGACACCACACGCAGCACCACCACATGCATAAAGACCCTCAATAATTGAACCATTTTTTTTAATTACGCGCGCTCGACCATCTATTAAAAGACCTCCTTGCGTATGAAATAGGGCCCCTGTGACCTTGACAGCATAGTAGGGCGGCTGCAGACGGCTTTTAGAGTTAAAGTTACGCCCAAATGCGTCTTTTTTGTTATGTTTAGCGAGAGCATCGATTTCTAGAATAGTTTCACTTAATGAGCTTATGCTTATATCAAGCTTTTTCGCCAAATCTTCTATAGTGTTAGCTGTGATAATAGCATTGGCTTTTTCTGCTTTACGAAAATCTTCAAATTTTCGACCAAGAGTGCACAGCCTTTCATCAAAAATATTAAAAGCTATCTTTTCTGGTTGCGAAAGCACGTTAACGGCTTGCTCAGAATAGCCCTTGTGCTCATTTGAAAATCTTTTTCCTTTTGTATTTACCTGAATACCGCCTTCCATCATCAGTGCCCAGGTAACTAAAATACCATGTGGATGCGCTACAGAGCCATGTCCCTGATAACCTGATAGATGATCAATCTTTGCGTCAAGTTGTCGACCCCAAATAACAGCCTCACCCTGGTTGCCAGCATGCCCAAAATAAATAGCATCTTGCATTTCAGGTATATTTTCAGATATTAATTCAGGATTTCCACCATACCCATTACAAGCCAAGATAGTTGTTTTTGATGATATTGATTCAATTGAACCGTCTGGTCTCTCTCCAATTGCACCCAAAATTTTTCCATTATTTGATTTGACCAAATTTACTATTTTGAGATTGCAACTGACATAAATATCGAGGTCTGCAACAGCTCTCTCCAAATAATTAATCAATGCTTCACCAGTAACTTCTGGGACAGCATGCATACGAAAATTGGTATGGCTTGGATAAAGAAAGTCATCTAAAACATGAAATGGAATTCCATGCTTTGCTTCAAGCCAGTCAAGGGCAAAAGTTACATTTTCAATGCAAAGATTAACATGATTAGGGTCAGCAGAGTTACCATTTTTTTCCATTATGTCTGCAAAGAACGTATTTTTCGAGTCGCTTATATTTTGTCTTTTTTGAGCATTTGTTTCTGCAGCTGGGATTAA
>CAYMIR010000196.1:0-2690 GCA_964390655.1 uncultured Marinovum sp. | reverse complement strand
TAGGAGCCTTACAAACATTCATGGATTTTGATAATTCATTCGAGATTTTATTAGCTACGTAGTCTTCAAAATTAGAAAAACCTAGTTTAATTGCCTTTTTTTCCTCATAGGCTTTTCGACCCTTTAAGTTTGCTATAAATTCTTCAATTTGACTATTTTCCACTGTATCGTCCATATTAGTTCCCAAGATCATTGAAACGTTTAACGTTATTTTACAAGATTTACGTAAGCTTTTCTATCAAAAAAGAAAGTACAGCATTTGCTATGACTAAAATAGACAAAGTTGAATTACATGAGTTCCATTTTGAAGCTACTAATCTTGGGCTCAGTGCAAATACTAACTCAATAGGAGGATTATCTTTTGAAAAAGGTGCAAAAACTCCCATTACGAAATATGCAGTTGAAATTTTCACTGAAGACGGTTGCAAAGGGAGCTATGTACTAAATTGGGGCGCCTCACCTTCTGTTTTCGGACAGATGCAGATGCTTGCGCCTATGCTTATTGGCTGTGAGGCCGAAGAACGAACTGGAATTTTTGAAAACTTGAAGCGTGAAGCAAGGCAATTTGATCATATGGGGCATGGCCCTCTTGATATAGCTTTATGGGATTGGCAAGGGCATGCACTAAACTGCTCAGTTTCCACGCTTTTAGGGGGACACAGAAAGACCCTACCAGCTTATGCCAGCACTTACCACGGTGACAGAAAAGGAGGTTTAGATTCAAAAGAAGCGTTTGGAGAATTTGCGCTTCAATGTAAAGAAATAGGGTATAAAGCCTTTAAAATTCACGGCTGGCATGAAGGTAATGCAAAAGAAGAAGCCGAACTTGTATTACACGTCCGCAAGGTGGTCGGTGAAGATATGGCACTAATGCTCGATCCAGCCTGTGAATTGCGAACTTTTGCTGATGCTCTTTACGTAGGAAGAGCTTGTGATGAGGCTGGATATTTTTGGTTTGAGGACCCCTACAGGGACTCGGGGGTTTCCGCATTTGGACATCGCAAATTAAGAGAAATGTTAAAGACACCCATATTGCAGACCGAACACGTCAGGGGCATTGAACCTAAAGCCGACTTTTTAATTGCGGGAGGCACCGATTTTCTACGATCTGATCCAGAATACGATTTGGGAATAAGTGGATGCATGAAAATACATCATTTCGCTGAAAGCTTGGGTGTCGATGTAGAAGTCCACGCATGTGGCCCTGCCCATCGACACCTAATTGGTATGTCGAGAAACTCGAATTATTATGAAGTGGCTTTAGTCGGCCCAGATTGTCCAAATGCAGTCGCACCAGTATACTTGTGCGGTTATTCCGACCAGCTAGACTGCGTTGATGGAAATGGAATGGTTACCGTACCAGATGGGATAGGATTAGGTGTTTCCTATGATTGGAATTTTATTAGGGCCAATCGCAACACTCATATAATATTTGATTAAATTTCAATTATATTTCTTGATTTAAAAGAAGTTTATCCGCCAGTGGTAGACTGACGGCCCCAAGCACAACAACTATTTTATTTCTTTTAAAATTTGACTAGCATTGTCTACTGTTACATTTTGGCTATCAATCATTCTCTGAACGACTAAGTTTAATTCATTGCCAGATGCACCTGCTTGCAACGCGATATTTCTAGCGTGAAGAGCCATATGGCCTCGTTGGATACCTTCTGTTGCAAGCGCTCGAAGCGCCGCCAAATTTTGAGCGAGGCCTACTGCCGCTATGACCTGACCTAATTCCATCGCCGATTTTACACCAAGAAGTGCAATTGCTGCTTTAGCAGTTGGGTGTGTTTTGGTCGCACCCCCGACGAGCCCCACCGCCATAGGTAAAGTAATCTTACCTATAAGCTCATACTCATCTGAAGTAGACCATTGTGTTAAAGAAGAATAGTGCCCACTGATAGCTGCAAAAGCATGTGCACCAGCTTCAATAGCCCGCCAATCATTGCCAGTAGCAATTACAACCGGGTCAATTCCGTTCATAATCCCTTTGTTGTGTGTGGCTGCCCTATATGGATCTACTGCTGCAAAAGACGCAGCCTCCAAAATTCCTTTTATGACTTCATCGCCTTTGTAATCGGGCGTATCAAATTGATCGGAAGCGATTTTTACAGAGGCTGTTACCAATCGTTTATCGGCTAAATTTGACAAAATTCTCAATCGTACGTGTCCCTGCGAAATTTTTTCTACGTCAGGCGCTATATATTCTGCCATTGTGTTAACGGTATTAGCTCCCATTGCATCACGTACATCAACAAGTAAATGCACTATCAACATTGGGCCAGAGGGCGTCTCTTCAAAAAGATGAACTTCTATGTCTTCACAACCGCCGCCAAGGCTGACTAGAGTTCTATCCTTCTCATTCGCAGCATCGATTAATTCACTTTTATGATTTAAGATTCTTTCTTTCGCAGACTTTAAATCTCTAATGCCCATAACCTGAATTTGAGCGCGCATGATTGGGCGATCCGAATAAGCATCAAATCCACCATTTAGCCTTGCTAGCTTTGCCATATAAGACGCAGCTGCAACTACCGAGGGTTCTTCCACTGCCATTGGAACCAAATAATCTTTGCCATTAACCTGAAAATTTGTTGCCACGCCCAGCGGCAACTCAAATCGACCTACCACGTTTTCGATCATTCCATCAGCAACAGATAGTGGGAGCGCCCCATTCCCTGCTAATG
>CAYMIR010000195.1:0-2696 GCA_964390655.1 uncultured Marinovum sp. | reverse complement strand
GTTTTGCAAATCCTACATAGCGGTCTCCAGCTTGTCTGGGAAATGCTATAATCGGGATTTTAGGATGCTTAACTTTAAGTGCTGAAATGATTTTTCTACATGGCTCAAGTGCATATTTGTCAAAATCATTTCCTTTTAAAGATCCGGCCCAACTATCAAATATTTTTATAACTTCAGCTCCTGCATTTATCTGGTGAGATAAATATTCTATTGTTCCCTCAACAAGAAGATTAATTAAATTATCAAACAGTTCTGGATTTTCATTTTTTAAAATATGTGCTGGCGCCTGATCAGGGGTACCACGCCCAGCCACCATATAAGTCGCTACTGTCCAAGGCGCACCAGCAAATCCTATAAGGGTAGTTTCACTAGGCAACTCCTTCGATAAAATTTTAACTGTCTCATAAATGGGGGCTAATGTTTCGTTGATTTCTTCTGGCTTTCGTAAATTTGCAAAATCCAGTTTTGTTTGCACAGTAGATAACCGTGGACCTTCTCCTGTTACAAACCATAGATCAGCCCCCAATGCTTGAGGCAGGAGCAATATATCAGCAAATAGTATTGCAGCATCGAACCCATAGCGCCTGATTGGTTGGAGGGTCACTTCTGCAGCTAACTCGCTATTATAGCAAAGCGATAAAAAATCACCTGCTTGTGCTCTTGTTTCTCGATATTCAGGCAAATAACGACCGGCTTGTCGCATCATCCATATTGGAGGCACTTTCTGCTTTTCACCTGCGAGAGCCTTTAAAATTTTTTTTGTCATCGTCTGCCTTTAATTTTATATAGCCTGTTAGTGTTATTTGTTAGAACGATTGTCAATTATAATTGTCACATTCGTTTGACTCAGTTAGTATCAACCAGCATAAAATAGCTTAAAGTAAATTAAATGAAAAATAACTTCCCCTCTACGTCAGCTCCACTGCGTATTGGCACCCGCGGCTCTCCATTAGCTTTGGCTCAAGCACATGAGACAAGAAAGCGTCTGACAGAGGCTTTAAATGCCAGTGAAGATTCTTTTGAAATAGTAGTTATTTCAACAAGTGGTGATAGAATTTTAGATAGGCCTTTAAAAGAAGTAGGTGGAAAAGGTTTGTTTACTAAGGAAATTGAGCAAGACATGCTCGATAGAAAAATTGATATAGCTGTACACTCAATGAAAGATATGCCCGTAGAGCAACCAGATGGATTAACGCTCGGATGCTACTTGCCACGTGAAGATGTCAGAGATGCTTTTGTTTCATCGAATTTCAAAAATGTCAGCGATTTACCAAGTGGCTCTAAAGTTGGCACTTCATCATTAAGACGCAAAGCTCAACTTAAGTTTTCTCGACCAGATCTCGAAGTTGTCGAATTTAGGGGTAATGTGCAAACACGTTTAAAGAAACTAGAAGACGGTGTCGCTTCATGTACTTTTTTAGCCATGGCAGGTTTAAATCGGTTAGGATTGGAGGAAGTGGCCCAAAGCGCAATAAACCCAAGTGAAATGTTACCTGCAATAGCACAGGGCGCTATTGGTATTGAGTGGCGGAAAGAGGATAACCAAATAACTGACATACTTAAAAAAATACACCATACAGAAACAGAGCAGCGCTTAAATGCAGAGAGAGCTTTTCTGGCAGAACTGGACGGTTCTTGCCAAACACCTATTGCAGGCTTAGCTATTATTGAGGGCTCTTCACTAGAATTTACTGGCCAAGTTTTGCGTACTGATGGATCAGAATCTATCTCTGAAACTGCCTCTTGTAACATTGAAGACGGACCAGAATTAGGTCGGGAAATGGCACAAAAAATTTTAGCGCAAGCGGGCCCAAAATTCTTTGATTGGATAGAGTAGACCTAATTTACTTTTGGCAAAACTTTGCCTGGGTTCATGATATCTTCCGGGTCAATTGCATTCTTAATTTGACGCATTACATCTAAAGATACTCGATTTTTGCGTCTTTCCATAGAAGATAACTTAGATAACCCAATACCGTGTTCTGCAGAAAAACTTCCACCTAAGGCTAGAACGACAGTTTCTATCGCCTCCATTATTTTATCTTTATGTTTTTCATCATCTTTACTTGGCCAAACGGTGTAATGAACATTTCCATCACCAAGATGAGAAACAATTAAAACATCCGCATCAGGGTCCAACTCTGGGAGCTTTTTCTCCATGACAGTTAAGAATTTGGATACCTGGTCTAATGGAACCGCTATGTCATTATTTATTAAAGGGGTTTTTAAGAGAGAGATTTCTGCTGCAGCCTCACGCCGCTCCCACATAATTAAGCGCTGCTCTTCATTTTGCGCAATATGAGCATCTAAGATGAAACCATCATTTAAGCTTTTGTTTAATATCCTTTCTAATTCGCTACTAAGCAAAACTTTTCCGTCATCGCCATATCGTGAAAATAATTCTACTGTTGTTTCTAATTCAACCATAACTAAATGCTCGTAGTCTTTTTTAAATGGCTTCTTGGAAGAAGAAGATAGCTCCATATGGCCTTGAATATATCTTTTAGGCATATACTCATATGCCGCAACTGCGCCTCCGGTTTGATCCTGTAATTCATTTAGCAATGCGAGGGCACTATCAAGACTCTTAACTGCAATCATGGCAGTAGCGTATGCTTTAGGTTTTGGAAAAAGTTTTAAGACAGCCTTGGTTATTATTCCTAATGTTCCCTCAGCTCCAATAACCAAATCTCGCA
>CAYMIR010000194.1:0-2761 GCA_964390655.1 uncultured Marinovum sp. | reverse complement strand
AGAGTAACCTGACCATTAAATATCTTATCAAAGTTTGAGGGCGTGTAGCCGCCTCGTTGAATTTGACTGTCTTTGAAGATATGACCCTCTTCTATAAGTTTTCTCTCTAGAGCCTTCGCATATATCAAAGGTTTTAATGTGGAGCCTGGACTCCGCAGGGCAGTTAAATAATTTACGGAACCTTTTCTGTCGTTATCAATATAAGAAGAAGATCCTGCATAAGCTTTTACTAACCCAGTTCTTCGTTCCACGACCAAACCAGCAATATTAATAGGTTTTTCATACTTTTGGACTGATGCACTAAGGATAGAGATTAAATCTCGTTGCCAAGACGCGTTTATCGAGGTCTCAATAACTGCATTGGGATTTTGAATTAAACGATCCTCTACGTGCAGAGCTATAGACTTTGGTCTCGAAAGTCTGACGGGAAGTGGCTCTTTTTTAAGCTCTTCTAATTTATGTAGATCAAGATTAATTCTCGTACTTATAGTTTCCAAAACTTTTGTTTTTGCTTGAAAAGCAGCCAAAGGGAAAAGGTCGGGTCGACGCCGTTCTGGCGATTGTGGCAAAGCGACTAAGAGTGCTGCTTCAGTATGTGTCAATTCTTTGGGTTCTTTCTGAAACCAAGCCTGCGTCGCTGCTTCGACCCCTTCTATATTTCCTCCAAATGGAGCCAGAGTAAAATAAGCTTCAAGGATTTCTTTTTTTGACCAGTGGGCATCAAGCTGCAATGCAAAAAGAACTTGTTTTAATTTATTGCTAATAGTTCTTGACCGGAGATCTGGATACATAAGTTTTACCGTCTGCATTGTCAGGGTCGAGGCGCCAGAGTAAACTTTCCCAGATTTTGCAACGCTGAAAAATGCCCTTATGATCGCATATGGATCTACACCATGATGGTGCCAAAATCTTTTATCTTCATAGGCCACCAGCATCTCAATAAGTAGTGGGTCTATTCTGTTTAGATCAGCTGGCTCTCTCCAGTGGCCAGATGAAGTCAGGCGTAAATTAATGATTTCACCACTGTCACCTCTTATGACATCTGAAAGTTTGGAAAGTCGCCCAAGCTCAGGTGAATGTATTAAAAAAAATAATAACGAAAAAAACCCAAATGCGGTCATCAAAACAAAAGATATGAGAAAGGTTTTTCGCATTACTTTTCTATTGTGAGCGCTCTAAAAGAACCAGAGCGACCATTTATTTCAGGAGCGTACATATGCTCAACATGCGCACCCCCTACTTGTACTTCTCCTGTGTAGGCTGACCTGACAACATATTTTAACAAGGCATTTTCATTTACGCGCCACCTTTTATTGAAGTGAGCAATATACCTATCGTCCATATTGGCCTCATAGCCTGGCTTGATATCTCCCTCATCATCATAAACGGCAACGCTAGAGAGTAACGGTGTTGATACAAAGGCATCTTGCTCTAGTTCAAATCCAGCGGGAAGAAGATCCGTCAAAAGAACATCACTATATGGGTTATCTGCAGTCTTGGTTATTTTAACAACCACAGTAAATAATTTCCCCTGTTGAGCCGTGATTAATTGCTCGTCAACGTATTTACCCTCGGCATCGAACCACCACTTTTGTATTGTATAGCCATTATCAACTGGAAAACGATTTTTACGTGGGCCTACTAGTTCAGCATTTAAAGAGAGTTGCAGATCACTACCGTGTTTTATCTTAAACCCATTTATCAACTGCTCTTTCGATAATGGTAAAATTCGATCTTTTCCTAATTCAAAGTTTTTACCGTCAATACTTATAGCTGTGTTTTCAAGCGCCCTTTTTTCAGCCGCAAAGAGTGAAGTTAGCTTAGCATTGTCAATTGTAGATCGGTATCTTTTTTGAGCAAACTTGTTTTTTGTTTGTTCCATAATTTGGAGAATTTCTGGTGTGACATATTCTTCCGGTAAATCAGAAAGTAAATATCCGAACCTATCCGCAAATAAGCTAACATCATTTCCGCTTTTTTTATTTCTTAATGATGGATTAAACCAAACTTTTGCTTCATTCACGTTGCCGATATCCTGGAGTTCCGCCAAAGACGAAAATATTTTTAAATTTCGGTTAATTAAAGACATGCGGTTTTTGTCATTTATTTTTGATAGTGCCCAATAAGCAACCGCTAAGTTATCGAGGTTTACTTTTTTCGAAAACTTAAGTGCTTGATCAAGCCTAACCCTGGTGTCAGTAGTTATACCTTTTTCTGCCTTATATAGATCTATCGCACTTGCTGCTAAATTTGCATCGTCTTCATTTTCATACAAAGCATCTTGTACCCATTTAGCTTGCGCTCTTACCCAGTCATGAAAAGCATTATCTTGGCGAATTTCGGCAAAGTCCGGATGTAAAGTTAATAACTCTAATTCGGCTAAATCACGCCCTGAATTTGTGAATAATCGATCTGTTTCGTATCGTATACGCGACGTGACTTCATAGCCTGAATTTGCCAAAATACCATATGAATATAAACGTACTGGAGGCTCTGCAAAATTCATTCGATAAAGAGCTTCGAGGCCCCTATTAATACTTTCAACCACTTCCTCTCGGTTATCAGCAAATGGCAGAGCCATTTGAAGGCTCTCAATGGCATAAGGCTGATATTTTTCATAAGTAGTGCCGTATTTACTCCAATAACCAAAGGAGCCATTATTTTTTTGTTTTCTTAATATTCCATTTATGCCAACGTTTATTTTCTTAAGTAGGTCTTTATTGGCGCCATTTAATTCCACATAAGCTAGTAATCCTCTTAA
>CAYMIR010000193.1:0-2785 GCA_964390655.1 uncultured Marinovum sp. | reverse complement strand
AAGTTAGGTGCTATTAAATTGGTGTAGCACCAGTTTCAGTTTGCCAGATAAGACCGTCTTTTTTAGTATGAACAGCCAAAACTGCTTCTTTTGCACCTGATCCAAAAGTGGCAAAGCTATGTTCGACAAGAATATTTTCGTCCTCATATATGCAACGTTGTTTTTCTAATGTTGTTGTTTGCATCATACCAAGCATCATTTCATCAGACATATCACTTGCAGACATAGTAGTACCATTTGCATGACTAACAAATGTGTAATCTTCGTGGTAATATGACTTCCAGGAAGAAATATCACATGCTTTCCATGCGCTCATTAGTTTTTCATATAGCATCGTAAATTATCCCAAATTGCCAACTATTTCTAGCTATCTTAATCTCAAGAAGTCTCCTTAGTAAATCCTCGTGTGTGTTTCTCATTTCAATCCACTTTTTGTCGACATTCTAACCTAGGTATAAACCTTAAACCCCTAACAAAAAACCTTCAGAAGGTATGAAATCAAATGGCTTTGATGAATTAAGTGCTTTCCCCGAGTTAAGATCAAAGCCTTTATATCCTTCCTCTGCAACATTGTTGCAGATTTTACGGTACATATTCAAACCGCCAGCATAGGGCATAAATACGCGAGGCTTACCTGGAATATTTGCTCCTAGATACCAGCTGTGCTGCACTTTGGGCAGCAAAGTGGCATCTGCCGTTTCACGTACGTGATTTGTCCAGATTTCTGCAGACTGTTCCTGAGCTTCAATAGACGTACAACCAGTTTCGATGCAATGCGCAATGCATTCAGTTATCCAATCAACATGCTGTTCGATGGACACGGGCATATTGGACAAAACCGAAGGGCTCCCCGGACCTGTGATGGTAAAGAGATTCGGAAACCCCGGAATGGCAAGCCCTAGATAGTTACTTGGCCCTTCCTCCCAATAAGATTTCAACGATGCTTTTGGCGTTTCAATATTTAAATTGAGCAAAGGTCCGGTCATAGCATCATAGCCGGTGGCGAAAACGATGACATCAAGTTCGTGATGCATACCACTTTCCAAGACAATTCCATTGTGGGTGATTTCAGCGATTGGATCAGCCTGTAAATCTACCAAGGTGACATGATCTTTATTGAAGGTTTCAAAATAGTGCGTATCGATGGGTGGACGTTTTGCCGCGAAAGGGTGATCAATATTCGTCAATATATATGCTGTCTTGGGGTCAGTGACCTTTTGACGAATTTTCGACTTAATGAAATCTGCTGCGGCAGAATTTGCTGTTTGGGAAGTTAGTAAATCATGGAAAACACCGCGAAAGCGCAGGCCGCCCTTACTCCATGCCGCTTCAAACACCTTTTGGCGCTCCTCGTCAGGGACTTCCATTGTTAGATTATTAGAAATACGAAACGGGTGGCCATTGGGTGTCGAGCGGACCAATGTCTTTAGTTCGTCATAATGACTGCGCACCCAATCAGTATAAGAAGCATCCCATTCTGTATTGCGTGCTGGAATGGAGTAATTCGGCGTTCGCTGGAAAACTGTGAGGTGATTACAGGTTTTGGCAATTTCTGGTGCGGCTTGTATTCCTGTTGACCCTGTGCCGATCTGGCCAACGCACAAACCGTTAAAATCTACATCATTGTGGGGCCATGCCCCTGTGTGATACCATTGCCCTTCAAAACGCGATGCTCCGGTAATATTGGGTACATTCGCTGCCGAAAGACAGCCAACCGCTGTAACGAGCCATTTGCAATGTAATGTGCCACTATCTTCCGTTTGAATTTCCCAAAGTTCTGTTCCCTTTGAAAACGAGCACTTGGTCACTGTTTTGTTAAAAAAGATATCTTTTCTCAAGTTCAGCGAATCTGCGACGTAATTCAGATATTTTCGTATTTCGGCATGTCCCGGATATCTTTCGGACCACTGCCAGTTTTCATGCAATTCACGCGAAAAGAAATATGCATATCCCTGACTTTCACTATCGCATCGTGCGCCGGGGTAACGGTTCCAATACCATGTTCCGCCGACGCCCGCCCCTTTCTCAATTACAGCTACTTTTAATCCAAGGTCATCGCGCAACCTATGGAGTTGATAAAGCCCAGAAAACCCCGCACCGATCACAAGAGCATCATATACATTGTTCAATTGCTTAGTCCCCATAATGCAACAGAATGCAGTACAAACTAAGATTTTGCACGTGAATATTTTCTGGTATTTTTCTTTGATTTAATTTACAAAGCGACTTGGCCGAAATGGTTCAAGAAGAAGGCTTTTTGAAGTTTTGAGCATTTCTGATGCTTGGGCTATTGGAACTTTGCGAACAGTAATAGAACAAACCTCAATCCAACTCATCCTCAAAGTAGTCTTACCTAATAAGCCTATTTGTTAAACGTTTCTTATACCTAAGCTGTCTGCGCCTTGCCTTGTCAGAGGTTGCCCTCCAAGCTTCACGTTTAACAGCAACAAGATCGTCAAGATCATCTGCATCTTCTATCTTTACAGCATCAGATTCATAAGTTCTTCTAACCATAGCGGAATAATAGTTTTGACGTGGGAGATTACAACTTTTACATGTCACTGGCAAAACTAAAAAAAAGTGCCCACGATCAAAAAAGATAAATACCTTTTTGAGAAAAATGTTAGAGCAGTATCTTAGCAACCTAACCGCTGCTAGTTTTTGACCCCCCACCCCTTGTTCGGGAGATGCAAAACAAATTGTAGCCTCAAGACCTTACTGATGTTCTAGATTTCCACTAAGTTATTTATTTGAGTCACTTCGTTTGCTACAAACGTAAAGTCTT
>CAYMIR010000192.1:0-2787 GCA_964390655.1 uncultured Marinovum sp. | reverse complement strand
GACAGATCAGTTTGATCTAACTGAAATCGTGATTTTATAGCAGCAGAAATTTTTGAACTCAGACGTGGGTTAGAAAATATATTTTCACTACTAGTTTCTTCGGGAGAATTATCGTCATGCTTGATTATTCTTGGTGCGACAGCGGAGTAACTAAAATCACTGCCGTCATTATACAAATTAAGGCCGCTGGCTTGAGTAAAGCCAGGAGCTCTTGGCACAAATTTCTCTCCATACATATCCGCCAAATTTTCATTTAAATCCCCCTGATTATTTTTGCTAAAAACTTTTTGACGAATGAGGGCAATAGTCTTAACAGCACCTATTGCCAATAAAGAATAAGTTGTCTTCGAGCTGCCATATAAAAACCCAACAATTTTTTTGATTTCTGAACCTATGAAGCCTGAACAGAATACATTTAAAATAATAGTCAAAAATAGAGAAATGATCGTTATTGCTAAAATGCCATCAGAGGTCGAGATGGGAATAAAGGTTAAAAATGACCCAACAATTGTATCACCAAATAACCCGCCCATACCAAAGCTATGTGCCCAAGTATTTATTGGCACAATTGATGCTGCGTAAACAGAAGATAAGGCAATAGCGATGGGTGTGAATATCAGCCGTCCAATAATCCTTTCAGACCCAATGTGCAAAAGAAAACGTAAGCCCCAAATCAACATAATTGGAACTAATGACCAAGATCCCCAACCTATGACGAGAATTAAAGGTGATGCAATTGCAGCACCTGTGTTGCCGAGCAAGTTTTTAACAGGTAAGTCAGAAGCAGAAAGAGGACCAGGGTCTGTCGGAGAATACGTAAAGATCATAAGTGAAAAAAGTGCAGCGCAGGCTATCATCACGACACCCAAAAATTCGGTTAATCGTCGTTCCAACGCTTTTTGAGTTTCTTTATCTATTAAAGGGTCTCGTTCTCTTACACTATTGTATGCCATCTCTGCCTCTTATTGTTTTTCTAAGAAAAAACGTATTTTAGTTAACGCCTCTTCTGTTATTTTCTGCTGAGCAACCAAAGCCACTCTAATAAAATCTTGCCCTGGATTTTTCCCATTATTTTCTTGGGCTAAATAAGCCCCAGGCAAAACACGAACTCCAGTTTCTCGCCATAAATCTAAAGTAGTTTTTTCACTATCCCGCACTTTAATCCAAAGAAAAAAACCTGCCTCAGGACTAGAGTAACCCGCCAAACCTGACATAATATCATCAGAAAGCTTATATTTTGCGGCGTATAATTTTCGATTTTCTTTTACATGTTCTTCATCTTTCCAAACTGCAGCGGCCGCATACTGCAAGGGCTTCGGTAATGGTGCTCCACCATAACTCTTTAACTGGCTCAGTCGCTTTAGGTTTTCAGGTCCTGTTGCCAAAAATCCTGATCGTAAACCAGGTAAGTTCGATCTCTTTGAAAGAGAGTGAAATACTACCAAACGCTCGGGGTTTGCTTTAATCTTATTTAATGCCTCTAATGCTCCATTAGGCGCCTGATCACGATAAATTTCCGAATAACACTCGTCGGCAAAAATTGTGAAATCATACTGATCAGCAAGGTTTAATAATTCTATCCAATACTCACTTGTTGCTACTGCACCTTGAGGATTTGAGGGAGAGCAGAGATAGACGCCCGTTGTACGTAGTAAAATATCTTTTGGAACGGCTGAAAAATCTGGGAGGTGATTATTTTGTGGCGAGGCTTCCACAAAATAAGGTTCTGCGTTTACTGTAAGACTTGACGCCATATAAACCTGATAGAATGGGTTTGGTATCAAAATGATAGGTTGAGCGTTATTTTTTTTCTCGGGGCATAAAGCTATCAAAGAATTATATAAACCTTCACGTGTTCCATTTAAAGCCAATATGTTTTTTTGAGGATCAAGGTATACGGAATAACGTCTCTGGAGCCAATCAACTATTTCATTTTTAAGCTCTGGTATTCCTTCGTTAGCAGGGTAATCATTAAAACCGTCCGCATGTTGAACAATTACATCCGTAACCCAATCAGGAAAAGAATGCCTAGGTTCACCGATGGTCATTGATATTTCATTGTCGCCAGGTTTTACGCCATCGAGAAGCTCTCGAAGACGCGAAAACGCGTAAAGCGGTAGGTTTTCAAACCGCTCAGGAAAATCCATATTTCTGCCTCATTCACGGGATCATTAATGCCCCGTTTTGTCTAGAATAGCCAAAGAAAAGGCTTTCGTCTAGTTAAACAACAAAAATAAAAAACATGTATCTTTCAAAAATGAATTTTAACTAGTTTTAGAAAATTCATTGGTTTTTTGCCAAAACTAATTCACACGCTTGCGCCAATCTAAGAAGCCTCTCTTCCTCATTTGGCCTTCCCATAATAAGAATACCACAACTGGCGATATCTGTTGGTAGTGTAATAGAGCAACCACCCATCAAGTTGCCGATCCGAGTATTCCTAAGTGCTAGAAGATTTTGGGAATTGTAAAAATCTCCGTCGTTCATTAACCGATCTTTTTCAGGTGGAATTATTGGTGAGGTTGGAATAAGAATAGCATCAAACGCTTGCACTGCCGAGTGATACTGTTGCCGGAGATCCATTAATTTGTCCCAAGCACCGATAAAATCTGAGGCGAGAACATCTGCCCCACTTCTGAACCGCTCAAGGATCTTTACAAACATCAAATCTGGAGATTTTTCTATTTTATCTTTCCATGTTGCATATGCCTCTGGGGAATAAAGAAGGCCCGTTAAATCCATAGCTTCATCAACGCTCGCAACTGATATTTCTGAAATATTTGCGCC
>CAYMIR010000191.1:0-2807 GCA_964390655.1 uncultured Marinovum sp. | reverse complement strand
TGTAGCTAACTTGGCACATGGAGAGGGTGCGCTCTCTCCTGACGCCGCTCAGGCCACAGGCAAAAAATATTTATCTCGAGCAGCATAACTAAGAGCTTGAATGGCGAAACTAAAAAGGGGGTTTATCCCCCTTTTTTTTCAAAATATCCAAGCTACACGCCAATATTATCTTTTACTTCGATTATAAGATTTGACCAAAATTCGACATTTTGGGCGCCAGTTATTACATGTTTACCATTCAAAATAAAAGTTGGTGCAGAATTTACCCCCATTTTTCTTGCGGCTTTATCCAGTTCAATTACTTTTTCAAGGTCATTTTTTCCTGCAAGTAATCTGCTAACTAAGTCTCCGCTAATTCCAGCATTGTGGGATATGTCAACCAATACTGCATTTTTGCCTATGTCCCTACCTTCAACGAAGTATGCTTTAAATAATGCTGATACGACTGCATTCTGCACACCTTCTTGCCATGCCCATAAAATCAGCCTGTGAGATGAAAGAGTGTTTGGAGTTTTTGCGATATCTTCAAGTTTTAGATTCAATCCAGCTAAGTTTGCATGCTCTAGTACGGGCGTGTAGGCCTTAACAGCTAGATCTCTACTGCCAAACTTAGTCTCTAAATACTTCTTTCTATCAAGCCCCTCAACAGGCATTTCAGGATTTAATTGAAAGGGATGCCACTGAATATTGAAAGGATGGTTACCTGCTTTTTCTAACGCTCTATCTAAATAGCTTTTCCCAATGTAACACCAAGGACAAATTGGGTCAGAAAAAATGTCAAGCTTCATAGCAGCGCTGCCTAAAATAATCGGTAATATGCATGTAAGCTAGTTAGCCTTCCACCAAACATCTGGAAAAAATCCTATTCGGTCTCCATATAATGGGATTTTTGAAGGATATCTTAAATTTGATTTGTGAGCTATTCGGCTGGGCCCGTTATGATAAATTGGAATAACATAACGTCCTGCCATCAAGATACGATCCATTGCCCTCGTTATTGACTGTAGTTCTTTCATTGATTTGGATTTCATTATTTTATTTAAAAGTTTATCCATTGTGGGTGATTTTAACCCCATCAAATTTCTAGTTCCCTCAACGTCAGCATATTCAGAAGACCAATATAGATGTTGCTCATTTCCAGGACTGAGTGACAAATCTCTGGCATATGGAACCATGTCAAACTCTAGCTTTTTAATTCTCTCCCAATATTGAGAGCTGTCAACTAATTCAATTCTAACATCAATTCCTAATCGTTTCAGTGCTGAGGAGTACATTTCGACAATTGATAAATATTCTTTTGCCCCCTGACGTAGTAAGATTGAAAATTTGACCTGACGACCCTGGTTATCTTGTAATTTTCCTTCGACAACTTTGAACCCTGCATCATTAAAATTTTTTAAAGCCTTTTTCATATTGGCTCTATTTCTCTCTGATCCGTTTGATTTAGGCAGTTTATACCCCTCGTAAGTACCTGGAAGTTGTATTTGATTAGAATTTTGTAATAATTCTAGGACACTATTCTTGGCTGCACCTTCCCTCATACCGAGTATTGAGTTTGAAAAATATGAAGTGATACGCTGCTGTCTTCCAGCATTTTGGGCTTCATTAATATATTCAAAATTGAATGCTTCAATTAAAGCTTGCCTGACCTGCCAGTTAGAAAAAATTTCCTTCCTAGTATTCATTACTAAACCGCGCATTCCAGTAGGCCGTCCGTGGGGTATTTCTGATTTCATAATTTTTCCATTAACAGCGTTTGGAAAGTTAAATTGAGTTTCCCACTTTTCTGCATTCCCTTCTCTAAAAATATCTATTTCACCCGCCTTGAATGCTTCAAAAAGAACAGTAGAGTCCCCAAAATATTCAAGGGATATCTTATCAAAATTCAATGTTCCTTTTCTAAATGGTAAGTCATTTCCCCAATAATCAGGGTTTCGTTCCATAGTGATCGACTTACCTGGATCAATTTCTGAAATACGATAAGCGGCAGTTGATATGGGAATTATTTCAAGACTTGAATTTTCAAAATCACTATCATTCCATTGCGATTTCTTAAGAATAGGGCGCATTCCAGCTAGGAGTGCCAACTCTGGATTATCCTCATTAAAGGATATTTTTACACTTCTTGGACCAGTTTTTTCAATACTCTGTATTTTTTTCCAAAGACCTCTATATCGCCAGTGTCCTATCGTACCCAATGTCTTGTACGACCAAATGACATCCTCGATCGTAACAGGTGAATTATCACTAAATTTTGCTTCCTTTCTGAGTTTAAACTCTACCCATTCTCGATTCGGACCAGTCTCAATTGATTCTGCCAAAAGCCCGTAAAGTGTAAATGGTTCATCCCAACTTCTTCCCATGAGAGTTTCATATCCCCAAAAACGCAGTTGCCATGGTGAGCGACCTTTAACAATATGTGGATTTAGAGAGTCAAAAGATCCAACAGCCCCAATTTTTAAAGTACCCCCTTTTTTTGCATTTGGGTTGGCATATGGAAGAGACACAAAATCGTGTGGTAATTGGGGTGTGTCATACATAGAAATTGCGTGTTTTGGCTGTGAATGTGCATAATTAACAAAACAAAAATAACAAATGACAAAAAATAGGTTTGAAAATTTCTTGATTAGGGCAAGGAGCATAGTGGGGCCATTTATTGGATTTTATGGAGTCGTTAAAAAAAATATTAAGGTGTAAATTACTGTTTTACAAACTTTTTGCTTGGCGTCATCTGTAGAACGTTGTATACATTAATTACTGCTCGATAGGTTTCTTGCCTGTATGAAACCTGCCTCAATGACTTGGCG
>CAYMIR010000190.1:1246-2844 GCA_964390655.1 uncultured Marinovum sp. | reverse complement strand
ACACTATCGGCTAAGTCTGATTTTGACGGTTTAGTTGCCATTACTATGTCTCTCAAAGCTTTTTTTAAAGGTTTTCGCTGAAAAATATGCACAATCCATGCCAGTCGTGCGCCTTATTTCCTGATTAGGTAAGTTTTTTGATTTAAATCCAAATTTATGGCAACCCCATGGCCGTGCGACATCATGGGTAGTAAAATAATATTTACATTTACCACAAGCGATCTGCATATCAACCTCGCCACTTATCGAAAAATTTTTGAATTCTGAACCGAAACGCCGCGATTAAAGACATAAAACCACCCAAAATAACGAGTATGCCTTTTAATATCTCTTGGCTTTCCAAAAGTGCTTTACCTTCTAATATTAACCATAAACCGGCGAAAAAAAATACCAGTGTAGAAATTAGAACTCCTAAAGAAGAATTGCGTTTTACCATCTGCACACCTTAAATATTTCTACCCTTCTCGTCAAAAATGAAGTCACTAGGAACTTCAGGATCTTGAAGACTTGCATCAACACCGCGCTCCAACTGGTAAACATAAGCCAAAATTGATGCTACAGCTGAATAGAGTTGCTCAGATATGTTTTGGCCAATATTACCAGTGAAATAGAGTGCTCTTGCAAGAATTGGAGACCTGACAATAGTTTTAGAATGTAATTCGCCCTGCTCGATCACACGTTTTGCTATAAGGTCTTTGCCCATTGCAAGGATGAGTGGTGCTTCATCAGTTTCTGGCTCATATTTAATGGCCACTGCAAAATGAGTTGGGTTTGTAATTATGACAGTGGCGTCCTTAACATTTTCAACAGCTTGAGACTGCTCTGCAGCTCGCTGAGAAGCTTCCATCTGCAAACGCCGCATTCTAGCCTTAACTTCTGGGGAACCTTCACTCTCTTTAAACTCCTCTTTCATATCCTGTCTTGTCATTCGCAATTTTTGTAACCAGGTATGTCGGCTCCAAATGTAATCACCAACACCAATCGCAAATAGAATAAAGACAAGTGAAAGAACAAAATAAATCAGCGTTTTGTATAAAACCCCAAGTCCATGTTCCAAACTGCCAGCACTAAGATAAATAATACTTGGTAGCGCAAACCATAGAAAAACAACGACACATGTCGTTAATAAAACTACTTTCGCAATAGATTTTATAAGCTCTACCAGGCCTTTAACTGAAAAAATTCTACCCAGACCTTTAATAAGATTTAATTTTTCAAATTTAAAACCTATTGCTTTTTCACTAATACTAATACCACTGCCAACAAATGCTTGCATGCCAATAATGAACAGAAAGCACGGAACTCCAAAAATGGCGGCAGCCAGTAGAAGTAACTTATAACTTTGCCAGGCATGTAATGTTTTTAAGGTTAGTAATTCTTCAGGGTGAGAAAATTCAAATAGTGAGGCCCAACCATTAATAACCTTTCCAGAGAAAAAACCCAGCACCATCAGAACAAACAGTCCAGCAATGCTGGATGCAAATACAAACATTTCCTTTGAAGAGAGAACGTCTCCATCCTGCCTAGCCTTTTCCAAACGTCGCTGGGTTGGTTCCTCGGTCTTTTCTTGGGCCTGGTCATTTTCAGCCATCTGGCGA
>CAYMIR010000190.1:0-1146 GCA_964390655.1 uncultured Marinovum sp. | reverse complement strand
AAGTGTCCATTTAAAGAGAAAAATAAAATCAACAAAAATAGTTGAAAGATTTGGCTGATTACGGGTGATTGGGCACCACTGGTCGGGTCAATTTGCGCTGCAAAGGCCAAACCCGATGTAGCAGCTATTTTTTCTCCAGCCAGGATAACAGAGGCAAAGCAAATATTTAATACCATTCCACAAGCCAAACCGACAAAAATCTCCTGAAAAACAATGGGTAATAGAGATGCTCCCATTAAAATATTTAGGTTTGGAAATTCTACTTGGCTCATTATCCCAAGACCTAAGGCAATCGAAAATACAATACGAACGGTTAGTGGAACCATGCGCGATCCAAAAAATGGTGAAGCCACCAAAAAAGCTCCAACTCTCAAAGATGAAAGCATGAGCAATAAAAGATAAACAGAAATACTTTGGATCGATGTCCCTGGTAAGCCTATCAGGTCCTGCATTTAGAAACCTTTCGTGGCTATCTCTTCAAAAATAAATGCAAAGTAGTCAGTCAATGCACTCAGAGTATAGGGAGCAAATAATGCCATAGCTGCTAGAACTACAAAAAGCTTAGGCACAAAACTTAATGTCATTTCCTGTATGGATGTTGCAGCCTGAATTAAGCCAATCAATAAACCGATACCTAATGCAATTCCCAAAATCGGACCCGCAGTCATAATTATTTGCCAAAAGGCGAGACTTAAGTATTGAACGTTTTGATCATATGCCATGAGATTAGCTCACCAGAAATGTTGCGGATAGAGATCCAATTGTCATTGCCCAACCATCTACTAAAACAAAAAGTAACAGCTTAAATGGAAGAGAAATCAACATTGGCGATAACATCATCATACCCAGTGACATGAGTATTGACGCTATAACCATATCTATAACTAGAAATGGAAGAAAAATTAGAAACCCAATTTCAAAGGCTGTCTTTAATTCTGATGTTATAAAAGCAGGTAAAACGATTGGAAGTGGAATGGACTGTTTATCTAAAAATGGGCCACTGTCTGATAGGTCTGCAAATAAATTTAGCGTATCAACGCGAGTATTTGTAACCATGAATTCTTTTAAAAGCGCCAAACCTTCACTCAAGGCCTGGTTAATCTCAATTTTACCATCAAGAAATGGAGTAATTGTTTCAACATAAAG
>CAYMIR010000189.1:0-2848 GCA_964390655.1 uncultured Marinovum sp. | reverse complement strand
GCTGACGTTGCGCCAGCATAGTGAGGGTAAAGTGGAAAAAATAAAATTTTTGAGCATCCTGCTTGAACCATGTCTCTTACTTTAGATTTAGTCGAGGGATTTCCGTAACGCATGCAGAAGTCTACTTTGACCTTATCTCCGTATTGCCGCTCCATAATGCTTTTTATTTTGAGTGTCTGATTTCGCGTTATGGTCAATAACGGACTTTCATTATCTTCATTATTCCAGATAGACTTATAAGCTGCTCCAGATCTTGACGGTCTAATTGACAGTATAACCATTTGAAGCAAAGGCTGCCATAGCCAAGGTGAGTAATCGATGACACGCCTATCTGATAAAAACTCTGATAAATAGCGTCGCATCGACCAATAGTCGTAATTGTCCGGTGTACCTAAATTTGCAAGTAGAATCCCCACTTTTTGTGTTGGAACACTTGGATGCCCTGAGGGAATTGCGTTGACTTTAATTGGCATTGTTTGATCAAACATTGTTTGCTGTCTCTTATCTATCACTTTTAACAGAAAAGTAAGTCGTTGTGCTAAATGGTCAATCTTTCACTTTTAGTGCATCAGAAAGTCTCATTTTTGCTGAGCCACGTTTAAGGGGTTTTGGTTGATCTTCCGATGGTACCCAGCCAGTTATGGTAATAAATTCGAAGGTTGCTTTTATACTCTCGTTTTTTGAATTTTGGCTCTCGATATACTTATCAGATGTTAAAGAAAAGAGTTTTCGATGTGAAAATTTTTTTAGCCGATGTTTTTGAATATTTGTTTCACCCATTTTGCGAAGGTCATATAAGAGATCTAAAGGTTTTTGATAATCTATCGTAGTCGCATTAATGTCTGCCACAGGTAATGCAAAACCTGCACGCATAAGAAAAGAGCCAGCATCGCGAATATCTATCATCGGTAAGACTCTAGGTGACATACCACCGGTCAGTTCAATTTCTGCTGAAGCAATAGATCCCCTTAATTCAATTAGCGTCTGGCCACCTAAGAAAATACCGAGCAGCAAACCACCTTTTTCCATACATGATCGGCACTGAATTAATTGACCAACGGGATCATTAGAATAATGCAGCGACATACCATGGATTATTAGATCATACCCTGATTTTGGGAATTTTAATATTTCGCCATCGGAAATAAAATCAGCCCCATGAAAGGTTTTCTTCCAATGGTAAGGGTTACCGCAAATTATTAAAATTTTTTCAAAACGCTTTTTAATGAATTTCAAGCGATCTTTTATTTCCTGAACAGCTAATTTTTGGAGAAAATTGTCTTCCTTATCTGATCTCAACCTGTTCCTTGCTAAGGCTTCCTTATCAATAATTTCTTTACGATTTTCCATAGGGTCGAGATAAAGAGATTCTGTAAAATATTCAAAGGATAAGTTTCTTTTTTATAATAAGCATGACCATAATTGTTTTCTATAAAATTATGGCTTATCTGTTGGTCACATAATTTAAATGGTTAAGAAAAATTATTAAGCGATGAAAGTTGACATATATACTTCACCCCTTTGTGGCTTTTGCACAGTTGCAAGAAACTTATTGATCAAAAAGGGTGTAGATTTCGACGAGTATGATGTCCTGAAAGAGCCATCTCTGAAGCCGATTATGATTGAACGAGCAAATGGATCCAAAACAGTACCTCAGATTTTTATCAATCAGCAGCATATTGGTGGGTGGGAGCAATTATTTGGATTAGACCAAAATGGTAAGTTAGACGAAATTCTAGGTAAGAAATGAGTATTATATCACACCAGTTAATGTCAAAGGCCTATAAAAATGGGTGATGATAACAGCACACTTGCCATTTCTTTATTCAGTGAAATTCTGACGGTTGATCAATTATTAAGATTACAACTTGCAAAAGTATTACCTAAAGGGATGGAGTTGTCGCACTTTTCTGTCCTAAACCATTTAGCTCACATAAATGCTGAAAGAACACCAGCCCAACTTGCAAAAAGCTTTCATGTCACCAGAGGCGCAATGACCAATACCCTTAGGCGTCTGGAAATGTCTGGGTATGTACACATCCGTCCTGATTGGGATGATGCCCGTAAGAAAAAGGTAGCCATTAGCCAATCCGGCAGAATGGCGCGCAACAATGCTATTTCTGCAGTTGCACCTGTTTTAAATGAAGTTGTGTCTGATTTAGGAAAAGATCATTTGAAGCAAACATTACCAATTTTGCGAGGCCTGAGAGTAAAATTGGAGCAGTAAATTTATTTTGCTTGTTTTAATTGCCGTTCTATACTTTTTCTATTATCTGGTTTTGCAAATAACAGAGTTTTGTTGAGGAATTTATGTATCGCGTTTGGAACTTTTTAACTAACTACTCGCTTCTTTTGATTTTTGGGGCTTTGATAGCTTTGATATGGGCAAACACGAACCCTCATAGTTATCACCACCTTGTGGAGTACCCTTTATGGTTCAATGATTGGCTTGGTCCTAGTTATAAGTATTGGGCTAAGGCGTATGGAGATGGGTATGACACTTTTGCATCAGGTGGTGCGACAAATGTTCTAAGTTTCCATTATTTGGTAAATGATATCGGTATGGCTTTCTTTTTTGCCATAGCAGCAAAAGAGGTTTGGGAAGCCATTATTTTAAAAGATGGTAGCCTTCGGGGTAAAAAAGCAGCCACACCGCTAGTTGCAACTGCGGGTGGAATGTTTGGTCCAATTGCAGTATACTTGGGTCTAGCAGCTTTTCTGGGTTCTGATACTTATAATGCTGTGCAAAATGGTTGGGCTATACCCACAGCAACTGATATTGCATTTAGCTACTTAGTTGGACGTATAGTCTTTGGTGCTGGACACCCTGCCGTCAGATTTTTGCTTC
>CAYMIR010000188.1:0-2849 GCA_964390655.1 uncultured Marinovum sp. | reverse complement strand
GATCACGAGAAATACCAAATTCATCAGTTTTTTGAATTGCCGTAGATACAGCAACAAATTGCAGGGAAGGTTCATTTACAACTCCAGACATCCAGTCATAGGCAGTTTTAGCATTTTTTATAGTTTCCGAAGTGGTGAATGTTTTGGAAGCAACAATAACCAAGGTCTTTTCAGGGTTTAATTTTGATAATACGTCGTGAATATGTGCCCCATCTACATTAGAAATAAAATGACAGTTTGGTCCATCGTGATATGGTGCTAAAGCTTTAACAACCATGGCTGGTCCTAAATCAGACCCCCCTATGCCAATATTAACCACATCAGTTATAGCGCCACCTTGACCGGAAAACTGACCCGACCTTACACGGTCCGAAAATACTTTCATTTTTTCCAAAGTTTGCAAAATTGAAGGCATAACATCTAGTTTATTTACATAAATCGGAGCACCTTTTAAATTCCTGAGCGCTGTATGTAAGACAGCTCTGCTTTCACTGGTATTAATTAGTTCGCCTCTAAACATGGCATCTCGCGCCTTAGAGATGCCTCTAAATTTGGCTAAATTAATCAATAACTCAAGTGTTGGTTGATCAATGTTTGTTTTGGAAAAATCTAAAAATAAATCTTCTTGCAAGACGGAGAAATTCATTGCCCGTTTTTTGTCTTGATCAAACAAGGAAATGATTTTTCTATCTTTTACTTTTTGAAAGTATTTTAATAACTGATCAAACATCAAAATCTCATTAATTATGCGGCCCAGTGTATACTGGCGCCTGGCAAAATAGCTGAAATAGGCGCAATGCTCTTGGGTAAATCGATAGCCTTTTCAAAAGCTGCGCGTTTTTCGTCACCAAAAATCACTAAATGCTTAATCCTAGAACTATTCAAGACTTGGGCCGTAAGCGTTATTCTTGCCTCTAAAGCGCCTGCAGCTCGCATAGGTAGTAAAGTCGGTGCATTAATCGAAAGTGCTTCCTCAAGATTATCACCACCAGGAAATAGTGATGCCGTGTGCATATCCGCACCCATACCAAAAAGTAAAACAGAAATAGGCAAACTTCGTTCTATACGCTCCTGCAATTTAAGAATACCGAGTTCTGGGGTTAACGCACCAGAGTACATCGAGATATATGTCGCCAAGGCAGCTTTTTTAATTAATAGTCTTTCCCGAAGTAACTTTGTGTTTGAACGTTCACTACTTTCAGGTACCCAGCGCTCATCATTCAAAATTATACTTACTCTTTTCCAATCCAAATCAAATTCACAAAGCTTATCAAAAATTGGACCTGGAGTGCTGCCACCTGGAACAGAAAAAATAGTGTTTTTTCTTTCTTGTATCGATGCGGACAAATCAGAAGCTAGAATTTGTGCAACTTTAGAAACCAAATCCTCTCTGTCATTATACTCTAAAAAATCAATCAATGTATTTCGCGCCACTTGCGGCCTTCACGCTCCAAAAGGATCAGGCTATCCTGCGGACCAGAACTTCGACTATCATAAGGTTTTGGAACGTCATTTCTGTCAATCCACCCATTAATTATCGGGTCTGTCCATTCCCACGCCGCCTCAACCTCGTCTCCTCGCATAAATAGCGTTTGATTTCCTCGAATGACGTCCATTATCAATCTTTCATAGGCGTCAGGCACTGCGTTTTCTTCAATTCCCAGAGTTTCAGAAAATGTCATATCCAATGGCACATCAATCAAACGCATACCACCCGGACCCGGCTCTTTTATGGTTACATCCATCGTAATTCCTTCGTCAGGCTGAAGCCTGATGATAAGAGCATTTTGATGGTTTCCGGCTTCTGGGCCAAAAATACTGTGAGGTTTTTCCTTAAATATAACAGCTATTTCCGATGTCCGTGCTTTAAGTCGTTTACCAGTACGCAGATAAAATGGTACGTCAGCCCAGCGATAATTACTTATGTTAACCTTAAGGGCTACGAAACTTTCAGTTTTGGAGGTTTTATTGTCTACAACTGTCCGATAATCTGGGTGGTCAACGCCTGGTCCATACTGACCTCGCACAATGTGATGTGGAGCCACGGGATCAAGGGCTCTTATTACCTTTAATTTTTCATCTCGCACAGAGTCAGGTTCGAAGCGCGCAGGAGGCTCCATAGCAATTAAGCATAATAATTGCATCAGGTGATTTTGAACCATGTCTCTCATTGCGCCCGAGTGATCATAATATTCACCTCGATCTCCAACCCCAACAGTTTCGGATACTGTGATTTGGATATGATCAACATACTGGGCGTTCCATAGAGGCTCAAACAACATATTCCCAAATCTTATAGCCATGAGATTCTGTACTGTTTCTTTTCCCAAGTAATGGTCGATGCGGTATATTTGTTTTTCAGAAAAATGCTCTGCTAAAATTGCATTTAGTTGTTTTGAAGTCGCCAAATCTCGTCCAAATGGTTTTTCTACAACAATTCTACTATTTTCAGTAGTGATTGCGTGTTCATGCAAACGTTCCGCTAAACTTCCAAATAATGAAGGTGAAACAGAAAAATAAAATGCCCGTATTTTTTTTGGCCTAAGAGCTGATTTCAATGCATTCCATCCATTCGAACCAGTTGCATCAATCTGGACGTAATTTAGACAAATTAAAAAATTTTTAAGATCATCATCTTTAAAATTTATTTCGGTAAAACTTTTTATAGAATTTTCTACAAGATCATTGAAATTTTTTTGTGATAAATTTGAGCGGGCAGCACCAACCACTTGAGAGTCCATGGGCATTTGACCTGCAAGAAATCTTCTAAACAATCCAGGAAAAATCTTTCTCTTTGCCAGATCACCTGTTGCTCCAAAAATGACCAAATCAAATGACTCAACGGGGAT
>CAYMIR010000187.1:0-2886 GCA_964390655.1 uncultured Marinovum sp. | reverse complement strand
GCTCGTCGATCAGCCATTTTATCTGCTGAAACGGCCCAAGCGGAACAAAATAAATCAAGCAAATTGATTGGAGCTGCAAAAGCATCGGGAGACGAAAAAGAGTTTGAGAAACTTCGAAAACTTGTAGCAGATAAAAAAAACGAAGTTGCTGACATGAATGCTAAAGCTAAAGCTCTGCATCAAGAACTTAATTTGGCTTTAATGTCTTTGCCTAATATACTTGAAAAAGATATTCCAGATGGTGAAAACGAGGATCAAAATAAGGAAATATTTTCCTGGGGCGAACCTAGAGAAATAAACGATGCCAAAGAACATTTTGAAATTCCTGCTGTAATAAGTGGTATGGACTTTGAAACCGCAGCAAAATTATCTGGTTCCCGATTTGTTATTTTAAGTGGCGCCATAGCACGTCTACACAGAGCATTAGCGCAGTTCATGTTAGACGTGCACGTAAATGAACATGGATTAACTGAGACCATAACACCCGTATTGGTAAGAGAAGAAGCCATGTTTGGGACTAATCAACTTCCCAAATTTTCAGACGATAGCTATCAAACTACCAACGGTTGGTGGCTAATACCTACCTCGGAAGTTACATTAACTAACATATGTGCGAACGAGGTAATGCCAGAAGAGAGTTTACCCTTGAGGATGACAGCACACACCCAGTGTTTTAGGTCTGAAGCAGGCTCTGCCGGCAAAGACACTGCAGGAATGTTAAGGCAGCATCAGTTTGAAAAAGTTGAGATGGTGTCAATAACTCATCCCGATCAATCAATGCACGAACATGAAAGAATGACGAATTGTGCAAAGGCAATTTTAGAAAAATTGGAATTACCTTACAAAGTAGTGTTGCTTTGTTCTGGTGATACAGGGTTTGGGGCTCAAAAAACTCACGATTTAGAAGTTTGGCTTCCAGGACAACAAGCCTATAGAGAAATTTCATCTATTTCAGTTTGCGGCGATTTCCAAGCAAGAAGAATGAATGCTCGATACAAACCAAGTAGCGGCGGGAAACCTGTATTTGTGCATACTTTGAATGGCTCAGGACTTGCTGTCGGTAGATGCCTAATTGCAGTTTTGGAAAATGGCCAACAAGAGGATGGATCAATTTTAATCCCACAGGTGTTAGGTAATTACTTGGGAGGGAAAGTGATAATCGACAATCAAGGAAATCTTTGCTGAACAGTAAAAATTATCGAAGTACTCTTAATTACTAATTTACAATTACTTAAGGTGCTTTTTTAATTTCGACTGAGAAGGTTTTTTTTTATTTTTATATGGGTTTTTCTCTGCCTGAGATCGGAGCGTCATTCGAATTGGAGTACCAGGCATATTAAAATCTTCTCGTAAACCGTTCACTAAATATCTTGAATAACTTTTTGGTACTTTATCAGGGTTAGAGCACATTACTACAAATCCTGGAGGGCGTGTCTTCGGTTGGGTGATGTAGCGCATTTTTATTCTCCGCCCATTTGGAGCGGGCGGTGGATGAGAAATAAGCATGGCGGATAACCATTGGTTTAACTGAGCAGTTGAAATTCTGCTATTCCAAACTTTGTATGCTCGGATTATAGCCTCATGCAGCTGTAATATGCCTTTTCCTGTTTTTGCCGAAATAGTTACCAAAGGAGCTCCTTTCAGCTGCGGTAAAAGCCTTTCGAAAGCCTCACGTAAATCATTTAATTTTTTTTGCTTGCTGCGCTCCAGATCCCATTTGTTTACAGCAATGATCACCGCTCTTCCTTCCCTTTCAGCCAAATCAGCAATACGTAAATCCTGCTGCTCAAACGGAATATCAGCGTCAAGTAGAACAACAACTATCTCAGCAAATTTTACAGCTCTTAGGCCATCACTAACCGAAAGTTTTTCTATCTTGTCTTGAACTTTAGCTTTTTTACGCATTCCAGCTGTATCAAAAACCTTAACTGAAGTGCCGTTCCAAACGAAACTTAATGAAATGGCGTCTCGTGTTATTCCCGCCTCAGGCCCAGTCAACAAACGGTCCTCGCCTAATATTTTGTTGATTAGTGTCGATTTGCCTGCGTTTGGTCGACCAATTACAGCTATTTGCAAGGGTTTCTGATTGAAATAACCCTCTTCAAATGGATCCAAATCATCAACCAAAATATCTACTTCAGCAGCCTCCATACTTGCTTCCATTTCACCTTCAAATCGATCAGCAAAGGGTATTAATGCATGAAGAAGGTCGCCCATACCCTCACCGTGTTCAGCAGAAATGCTGATTGGCTCTCCCAAGCCTAAGCTCCAAGCTTCTATACTTCCAGAGTCGCCCGCGGAACCCTCAGATTTATTTGCGACTAATAGAACATTTTTAGCATTTTTTCTCAAAATTGTTGCAAGCGTTTGATCCATATAGGTCACGCCAGTTCGAGCATCTATCATGAATAAACAAATGTCCGAAATATCGACTGCGTGCTCTGTGAGCGCTCGCATTCGACCTTGAAGGCTCTCATCTCGCGCGTCTTCCAAACCGGCTGTATCAATTACTGTGAATTTAATATCGCCAAGTTTGCCATTACCTTCGCGAAGGTCCCTCGTCACTCCTGGCTGATCATCAACCAATGCTATTTTTTTTCCAACTAAACGATTAAATAGTGTAGATTTACCAACATTTGGGCGGCCAACGATGGCTACAGTAAATGACATTTGGGCCTCCAAGGCTTAAGGAAATGAGTTTTAATCTAACTTTCTATTAGCGGAAAGCCCTAAGCCTGCCATCTTGTGTGATAAAATACAGTGTTTCGTTTGCAACAATAGGATTTGTCGTGACTCCTGCTTTTATTTTTAATTTACTTTCTTGATCACCTGTCTTTGGATCATAAAAACGCAAATAGCCGTCGCTTGAAACTATAAGCAATCGGT
>CAYMIR010000186.1:0-2898 GCA_964390655.1 uncultured Marinovum sp. | reverse complement strand
AAAAAATAACAAAATTATCTGGAGACGTTTTAAGTCTTCAGGATATTCTATCAAACAAACAGACCAGAGGTGCCTTTGGTGAAATTCAGCTAACAGATATAGTTTCTAAAGCTTTACCCAGCGACGGCTTTGAATTGCAGGCCACATTATCCACCGGTAAAAGAGCGGATTGCTTGATAAAACTTCCTAATCCGCCTGGACCAATCGTTATAGATAGTAAATTTCCACTGGAGGCTTATGAAGCACTTCGAAATGCCTCCTCCGAGACAGAAACTTCTTCTGCAGTCCGGTTATTTCGAACATCAGTTCGAAAGCACATTAAAGATATTTCTGAAAAATACATAGTTGAGGGCGAAACTGCAGATGGGGCAATACTATTTTTGCCATCAGAAGCTGTCTATGCAGAGTTACATGCGAACTTTTCCGACTTAGTCAGAGAAGGTTTTTCTGCAAGAGTTTGGATAGTATCTCCCACCACATGTATGGCGACACTCAACACGATGCGCGCAATTCTTAAAGATGCTCGTATGCGTGAACAAGCTGGTGCTATACGAAACGAATTAACAGTGCTTTATCAAGATGTTGATCGTCTAGGAGTAAGGGTCGAAAGTCTAGATCGCCACTTTAATCAAGCCGCAAAAGATATTTCAGATATCAAAATAAGTGCTGATAAGGCTGGTCGGAGGGCAAAGCGACTGGATAACTTTGATTTTGAGGAAATATCTAACGAAAATTTGGAAAAAGTTATTAAACTCGATGAAGTAAAATAATTTTATAAGAAATGTTAACTGGGTGTTCGGGGCGAAAGAGCAAGGGGATCTGTTTTTAATTCGATAATCGCTGGCCTACCTGCTGACCTAGCTCGTTCAAACGCTGGTAGAAAATCCTCAGTTTTTGTCACAGTTTCGCCAAAACCACCATAGGCTTGGGCAAGCGAAGCAAAATTAGGGTTTAACATATCCGTACCCGATATTCGCCCAGGATAAGTGCGTTCTTGATGCATTCGTATTGTACCATAAACTCCATTATTTGAGATAATAATAATAATATTAGCGTTATATTGCATAGCTGTGCCAAATTCTTGAATAGACATTTGAGCACAACCATCACCGGCCAAACAAACCACCTCAGTACTTGGATGCTCTAATTTAGCACTGATAGCTGCAGGTATTCCATAACCCATAGACCCAGAAGTTGGAGCCAGTTGGGTTTTAAATGATTTATATTGAAAATATCTATGCAGCCAGGCAGCATAATTTCCGGCACCATTGGTAACAATAGTCTCTTCCGCAAGCACATCATTTAATTGTAATATTATCTGCTCCATTTTTACCAAACCAGGAGTTTCGAAAGGTTCTCTCCAAGAGCAGTAATCGTTCTTGAGGCTTGTTAAATCACTTCTTTTTTTTACTGCGCAAGCCAAAGCCCTCTCCAAGAAATCAGAGCTATTGCATGCCAAGGATATGTCAGGTGTGTAAACACGTCCTAATTCATTAGGGTCTGGATGAACATGAATTAGTGGACTATCGGGGTTTGGAACATTTAATAAACTGTACCCACCGGTTGTATTTTCACCTAATCTAGCACCAAGACATAATATTAAATCAGTTGATTTGATATATGCTTTTAATTTAGGGTTAATGCCTAGACCTACATCACCCATATAATTTGGATGCCTATTATCAACAAAATCCTGGCACCTAAATGAGGTGCCTATTGGTAAAGACATTTGTTCTGAAAGTTTTCCCAAGTTAAAAGAGGCTTGTTGAGACCATTTTGATCCACCAACAATACAAAAAGGGCGCTTTGCTTCCGCTATTCTACCAACAATTTCCGTTACCACATTTACATCTGCACCTTGATTTACTTCGACAACGGGCTTTGCATCCTTCACTTCACAATCTGCCGCCAAAATATCTTCTGGAATTGCTAGTACGACCGGCCCAGGTCGTCCAGAGCATGCAACACTAAAAGCTCTAGCAATGTACTCCGGTATTCGGTCCGCTCGATCTATCTCTGCAACCCATTTTGCAAGTGGCTCGAACATTTTTCTATACTCTATTTCCTGAAAGGCTTCCCGATCACGCTGATCACTTGCAACTTGGCCAACTAAAAGAATTAGTGGCGTACTATCCTGAAACGCAACATGTATTCCCGAGCAAGCGTTAGTTGCTCCAGGACCACGGGTCACAAAAGCCACGCCAGGCTCGCCAGTTAGCTTGCCATATGCCTCGGCCATCATAGCTACGCCACCCTCATGACGCCCAACTATTGTTTCTATTCCACTTTCTAATAATCCATCTAATGCAGCAAGATAACTTTCCCCAGGAATACAGAAAACACGTTTAACACCCTGAATTCTAAGTTGATCGATCAGAATTTTTCCACCGTGTCGCATAAAATATTCAGTTCAACCTTTGGAGATTATAAAATTTTCAATGCGTCCAAGCACCACGACGATTAGTTGCAAAGTTTTCGCCATACCCACCCGTCCGAACATTAAACTTTCTCTTTTTGGGTTCAGTCACCTGAGCATCAATTCCATTTTCTTCGGCATAATCAATAGCTGCTTGCTTAGTTTCAAACGTTAGGGTGACCTGTGATTGAGTGTCACCAGAAGATGTCCAGCCCATTAAAGGATCAATTTCGCTTGTGCTCTCCGGCGTAAATTCTAAAATCCAAGATTTAGTTTTAGCGAGACCAGACGACATTGCCGTTTTAGATGGTTTATAAATTCTTGCACGCATGGACAGACTCCCCCTATCGACCTATATATGCCAGTAAAGCGTATTAGTGTTCAAGAGATAACAAGCCCTCGTTTGACGGCCAAATAAAATTTATAGTTAAAGCGGATTTATTTTGCAAAACAAATCAGAAATCTCATTAGCAAATGCGCCA
>CAYMIR010000185.1:0-2899 GCA_964390655.1 uncultured Marinovum sp. | reverse complement strand
AAGGCAAAACTAGGCACCGGGTAGATGGAGGTGTTGTTTACGATTTTAAACCCGTGAACTAATTCTACAGTTGTGACGGAAATATATTAGGAAATTTTTGGTTTAGTAAGTAGCATATCGATACAAATAGGGAGGATTAAAATGTCATATGTAGCTATAAGAGAGGTAACGCCAGTGGCCGGCAAAGAGGCCGTTTTGCAGGAAAGGATGCTCCGACTATCAAGTATTATGGAACGGCATGGCGCAAAATCTAGCGTATTTAAGGTGGTAGCTGGAGATGGAGCGGGTCGATTTGACTTAATGAACTGGTATGACACTGTTGAAGCAGGAGCAACCGCTTTCGAAGCTTTTGGTACCGATGAGGACTTCCAAAAGGTAATGCAATTGCGGGCTGTAGATCCAGTCGGAGACGTTGTAGGGCCTTGGATAGGAAGAATGATATTTGGCAGCGCTCCAAAAGGTAGTAAGCCAGTTGTAGTACATCGCGACTATCACGCCCCACGATCGGCAGTACAAAAGGCTTTGGAACTTGCGCCAGAGCTTCAAACCCTTATGGAAAGCCTAGGCGTTGAAGTTGGTGTAGGCGTTCCAATAATGAAGGATGATCATGAGATGCTAAGAATAGTCTACCGTTTTGACTCCATGGTTCATTGGGGGCAATCCGTTGACAAAATGGTTACTGATGAACGCTTTCTAGGTATTGTTAATGCTGCACATGAGTCAGCTACATTAAAGTCATCAAGAATGTTGGTAAAAGTCGAATAGAGAAAATTAGCACGGGTTTCTGCATGTTTAGATACCCGTGCTAAATCATCACAATCTGGAATTACTTAATCCTTATCATTACTTCATTTCTTCTAAGAAAAAATGGTGTCAGCGGTCCATTAAACGTAGCCTTAATTGGATCATCAAGTGTTGTAATCTTATTTACAGATAAAGCTTCGAGAAGTAAGTTTGAGTGTTTTTCAAAGTTTTTAACAGTTGAGCGTCCAGAGTATTTCATAACAGCATATTTTCCTCCTTTTACGACAACAATTGAAAGATCTTCATTCAATGGTTGGGGTGCCGTTTCTGGTTGAAATTTTCTTGGCAAAAAAAACCTCATAATTATTTTTCCATCCTGAAACTTCTGTGTAACTGGCGTGGTCATATCGATTTTTATCGATTGTGTGACAGGGATAGTCATCTCTATTTTCGTGGAAGATGTATTTGAACCTGAAATATATTTAAATAACTCTCTGAAGGCCTTATTTTGACCATTTTCTTGGCTAGTTTGTACAGCTAGGCGATCATCATATTCTCTAATTTCGTAATTTTGATTTGCGGCAACAATTCGATAAGAAGTCTCTTCATATGCAATAGATATATTGGCCCATAAGTAGACAATAGGTACAAGTAAAACTAAATTAACCTTCATTTTAAAGTCCCATCAGAATCTATTTAATTGTACTTAATTTTATTTTAATAAATTATGCTGCTTTTGTTACCACTACAAAAAATGATTTTAAAAAAATAGTATTTAATTAAAGTTTTTTGAAACTTATTGTGCAATAAAATTTCTATATCTTCATTTTAGAAAAGGCCTTTTTCGACATGAAAACATTTGTTTGGAGCTTCATTGTTTTTGTGGTCACATTGGCTCTGATTTTTGCCATTATTTTTGCTCCTTCGTACCTCAAGTCGCAGCAAGAAAAAAGAGACCGATCTATTGGGTGTCTACAATATCGGCAGATGTTGGAACTATCACAAGAAAGTCATAAAATTAATCCTGTTGGGAAAAAATGGGTCCGTGAAAGTATGGCGGCTCAAGGTCTAATGAATAAATACAAATGCACACCCGTTGACCAGTAAGATCATCTAGCATTATTATTTTACACAATAATTTCAAAACTATTAATGAACAAATTGATGAAAAGTAGGCCACATAGCGTAAGCTATGTGGCCTTTATAGGTCTAAAAAAGTTCTTCGTAGAAAAATTGCAAATTTTATGCCAATCTTAAAAAAATATATATTTTTAAAGTGTTTTACATAGAGAGAATCGCGACATGTCCAGGATATCCACAACAGCCGTTGGCACCGTAAATGTAACAACACTTCGTGACGGCGAGCGTACACTTCCGCCCGAAGCTCTAAAGAACTTATCAGATGAAGACATCCAAAAGATTAATAGTGATGAAAATCAGTCCTTCACCTTTACAAATTTTAACGCCTGCGTGATCCAAAATGGAAAGCAAAATTTGCTTGTTGATACGGGTTGTGGAAGCCTTTTTGGACCTACGTGCGGCTTCATTCTTGATGCCCTAGATGAACTAGGTTTAGCTCCTGACGATATAACAGATATATTTATCACGCATTTGCATCCCGATCACATAGGAGGTTGTATTGATGAGGACGGTTCTGCTGTTTTTAAAAATGCAAACTTTAAAATACTTGAAGAAGAATACAGTTTTTGGACTTCAAAAGAATTTGGTTCAGACGAAATAAACGGAAGAGATTGGTCGAGTTTAGCAAAGAATGTTGTTTCGACCTATGATGCTCAGCTCGAAGTGTTGACGAGTAATAAAGATATTATAAGCGGAGTTTCGACTGTACCACTTCCGGGGCATACTCCCGGTCACGCAGGATTTAGAGTTGACGATGGAAATCAGAGTATGTTTCACATGGGCGACATACTTCATGTGCCAAATCTTCAATTAAAAGATCCAAATATTTCTACTCTCTTTGATGTGGATCCCGAAAGTGCACTAAATTCTAGAAAATACGCTCTTGATATGGCGTCTAGTGACAATTTACTCTGCACCAGCGGTCACATGGTAGAACCCAAATTTGTTCATTTAGAGAAGCGCGGATCCAGTTATATTATTACAAGTTGAAGATATGAGAACATTGCACTATCTG
>CAYMIR010000184.1:0-2912 GCA_964390655.1 uncultured Marinovum sp. | reverse complement strand
GTTTTAGTATTAAGTTTCATTCTTTTCCTCCCAAGAGTTGAAACATTTCAGTTATGTTTAAATCGAGCCGTAAGAAGACCCAATTTGTAAAATTTAAGCGCTAAAATCTACACTGTTGATAGCGCTACCAAACTCTAAAAAATGACCAAGGTCAATTATAAAAGTTTGGTGATATAAAAACGAAAAAAAGTAAAATCTATTTAAATTTTCTTGTCTTCATATTTTGGAATTAAATAGAAAATCAAAGTTTTGTGTAAGCTCCCCCCCAATAGACTAACGGTTTATGGTCTGTCGTTTCAAACTTTTTTACTTCCCCTAAGATGATTGAATGATCTCCTCCATCAAAGTGATTATACTTTATGCATTCAAAGCGCGCAGAACAATTTTTGATGAAAGCCTCACCGTCATTGTTGAAACCCCAATTTACTGCATCTCCGCCATCAGCACTTTTTGAAAACCTTTTGCAGAGCTCAATTTGGTCTTCGCTAGCAATATGAATAGTAAATTTTTCAGCCTCTAAAAAGGTATCATGCCTTTTGGAAGCCTTTGCAGGTGACCATAGAACTAATGGAGGTGATAAAGACAAGCTTGAAAAGCTATTAGCCGTAATGCCTATCGGACCGTTGTTGCCATTACAGGTAACAATTGTAACACCTGTTACGTATTTCCCTAAAGCAGATCTGAAGTCATCTTGATTCATCATTTAACTCGGCTTCCACAGGCACTAAGCAACTTCGCGTCCAAGAGCGGTTGTATAAATTTCAAACCAGGTTTGCCTATCTAATTTAATATCTAAAGCCTGTGAAATTGTTTCTATTCGTGACAAAGAATTTGTTCCTAGAACGGGTAGAATATTGGCAGGGTGTGCGAGAAGCCAGGCTACTGCTACTGTACTTGGTTCGACACCAAATGTATCTGCTATGTTACTCAGATTATTTAAAAGCTTTTCATTTGATTTTAAAAATAAGTCCCCTCCAGCTAAAGGAGACCAAGCCATAATAGGAGTATTATGAGTTTGGTGAAATGCTACATCGCCATTTGTAAAGCCCTCGTGTGCTAGCACACTTAATTCAATTTGATTGGTAACGAGTTTACTCTTCATTGCAGCTTGCAATAAGTTCCAATCCCAAGGCTTAAAGTTGGAAACACCTACATTTCTTACTTTGCCAGATGCAATTATTTCATCAAGAGCGGCACCGGTTTCAAAGTGATCCATCAATGGGTCTGGCCTATGGAGTAAAAGTAAGTCGATATAGGCGATGCCCATCAGCTTCAATGATGCATCTACTGATTTTAAAATATGATCTCTTGAAGTGTCATAGTATTTTACTCGAGCACCCTTATACCTTCCTACTGGTGCTACAATATTGCACTTAGTAACAATCTCCATTTCTTGACGGAGATTTGACCCTTTGAGTGCATTTCCCAAAATTTCTTCAGCTTCATAGCCACCATATATGTCGGCTTGGTCAAAGGAGGTTATTCCTTGATGTAAACAACTCGATATTTTATTGCGCACGTGATCAGCTGATGTGTCTTCGTCATCACCCAATCTCCACATTCCATAGACCAAACGTGACATTGTTAGTGATGAGCTGATTTTAGTTCTCTGCATCAGTGTCGCTCTCCTAAGCCTAGTGGAGTTGAAGGTGTACTTTTAGGAACTCGTCCGTATTCATGCGGTAAAGAGCAAGTTTTTATATTTGGCAAGACCTTTGAGCCAAAATGTTTGCATTCATCAAGGTGAGGATACCCAGACAGGATAAAAGAACGAATTCCTAATTTTTGATACTGTTCTAATTTACTGATCACTTGATCGGTGGATCCTACAATAGCAGCGCCACATCCAGATCTTGCTCTACCAACTCCAGTCCAAAGATGAGTTTCGACGTAACCGAATTCATCAGCAAGTTTTCTATTTTTTGCTTGGTGTGAGACTCCCAATGAAGAGCTATCCTGAGCGCGTTCTCTTATCTTTTTTCCGAAGTCATCCTCTAGCTTTGATACTATATATTCAGCATACTCTTTTGCTTCTGCTTCGGTATCTCTAACAATCATATGGACGCGCAGCCCATAATCGAGGGTTCTTTCATATTTTTCAGCCACTTCATTAACAGATTTCATTCTTCCAATTATCTGTTCTTTAGGTTCTGGCCACATCAGATAGACGTCACAATGCTGTCCGCACAATTCAAGGGCTGGTGGAGAATATCCGCCAAAATAAAGTAATGGTCCTCCAATTTGAAATGGTTTTGCAGGGTCTGTTGTAAGGCCTGAGAACTTGTAAATCTCACCTTCATAATCAATCTCATCCTGGGTCCAAGCTTGTTTCAAGATTTCCACTACTTCTCGTGAGCGTTGATATCGATACCCACTTTCAGCCTTTTCCCCGGGAAAATCGGAACTAATAATATTTATAGTCAATCGACCGTTCATCATATGATCTAGAGTGGCGATAGTTCGAGCAAGCATAATTGGTTGCATTTCGCCGCATCTTACCGCTGCAAGCATATTAATTTTTTCTGTTATTGGTGCGCAGCCTGCGACAAAGCTTAATGTGTCTTGTCCAACCTGATAAGAAGAGGGGCATAGTATATTTCGGAAGCCATAGTTTTCTGCTTCTTTCACGATTGAACTACAATGCTCCCATGAACTGCGAAGGTTCCCATCGGGTATACCTAAAAATTGGTAGTCGTCCGAACACAAAGCCGAAAACCAAGAAACTTCCGCGGCCATTAAGTCAGAAGATGTAATTGGTACGATGGTCATACTTCCCCCTAAACTTACATCTTGCGTAGCACTCCAACTTATGTAAATCAATAGTGTATCAATTTATGAATTACGCACGTGGTTGAAGCATGTCTGAAGCTACTTCTTTACCAATATACATCCAAATTAGTGAAATGCTTATG
>CAYMIR010000183.1:0-2924 GCA_964390655.1 uncultured Marinovum sp. | reverse complement strand
AAGCAGCACTATTTGAAAAATTAGGAATTACTAAACAAAGTGATGCTCAAAAGGCTAAGTCAGATACATTGGGTCAATCTGATTTTTTAAAGTTGATGACTACTCAGCTTCAAAACCAAGATCCATTTGCTCCTATGGATAATGGGGATTTTATTGCCCAGATGGCTCAGTTCTCAACGGTCACAGGTATTCAAGAAGTTAACACTTCAATTGGCAAATTAGTGGAAGAATTTGATCAAGCCAGAATAGCTACTGCTTCTAATCTATTAGGCCACTCTGTCTTAGTGCCGGGTAGTATTGGAAGGCCAGATGAAGATGGCGAACTCCACGGTGTTTTAGACTTACCAGAAGCGACCTTCATGACAAAACTTACATATTTTGATGCTGATACTAATGAAGAATTACATTCTGAGGACTTAGGTCCGATGGCAGCAGGGCTCGTAGGTTTTTCATGGAATGATCTACCCAAAGATATTTTGGATCAGAAAAAACGTGTTAAAATAGAAGCTTTGATCGATACAGGTAGTGGGCCAGAACAATTGAGCCCTTCAATTTACTCAAGAGTGATTTCGGCATCTGTTGGATCAGGTGATACTAAACAAGTTTTACTGAACATAGAAGACTACGGAGACATTGATGTCTCAAAAGCAGTAAATTTCCGTTAGTCCATAATTTCATTAAAATTTTGGCACATATTTTGCAGCAATTTAAAAATTATTTACCGTAACAGGAGTTAAAAATGTCTTTTTACACAGCATTGACCGGCTTGAAAGGCGCACAGACCGATATTTCAACCACATCAAACAATATTGCCAACGTTGGCTCAAGCGGTTTTAAGAAAAGCCGTGCCGAGTTTGGAGACATATTTGGTTCAACTCCTCTACAAACGAATAATGTTGGTTCAGGTACGCTAACCAAGTCAGTTAAACAGCAGTTTTCTCAGGGTAATATCACTCAGTCTACTAATACTTTGGATATGGCCATTTCTGGTCAGGGCTTTTTTGCAATGCAGGGTGGCGGTAATGCTGGGCAGACAGTCTACACGAGAAACGGTGCATTTTCGGTAAATGACGATGGGTTTATTGTGGATAGTAACGGTCAATTTTTATTAGGCTATCCTGTTGATACAGCCGGTGCAGTATCTGATAAAACTCTTCAAGGCGCTACAAAAATGCAGCTTTCAGCTAATTTTGGAGAGCCTAAGGCTACTGAAAATATATTGATGGGTGTGAATTTGCCTTCTGATGCAGAGGTAATCGCTTCTGACGTCGAATTCGACCCCAATGATGCTACTACCTATTCCGCCTCTTCTTCAGTGACAATTTTTGACAATGCCGGAAATCCTAAATCAGCTACTGTATTTTATATCAAAACGCAAAATCCAACGGGTACTGATCAGACATTTAAGTATGATACCAAAATGTTTGTGGATGGTGCTGAAATTACACCCGAGCTAACGCGTTCAACGGATAGTAAGGGAACTGCATTATTTATCGATAAGTTTGGTCAAACCACCACAGCTGCGGAGGATCCTGCTTACATTTTAGAGGGCAAGGGCACTCCTTTATATAAGGCGGATGATCTTGGCGAACCACAAAAGTCTACCCCTGCAAAGCTCACGGGGCTTGGTCTAGAAACATTTCTTGGTGACGGTAGGACCATTGAGATCGTAACAGATCCAATGCAGTTCAAAAGAACAATGGAATATCAAACACTTACTGATGTCGCTAATCCAGTTCCGGGAACATTTTGGGGTAAGGATTTTCTTCTTGTTGATGTAGATGGGAGTGGTCCAGTTTCCATCGATGTACCCCCAGGTGTCTATACGGGCGAACAATTGGCTGCTGAAGTTGAGATAGCTCTTCGCGAGGCATTTGGCGACGATAGGCAGATTCAACTGACAGAGGGTGTGGATAGTACTTTTACCGTAGACTTGAAGTTGTCTTCGGGTGACGGTACTTCGACAGGCCTTTCATCACCCATGGAAATTGATTTGCATGAAGCAACTTTTGTTACTGAAAGTATTGAGGCTGGGTACGACCCTGCAGATGGCTTGAGCATGAATGCTTTCTTAACGCATGCTCAGATACATATAACAGAAGAGTTAAATGCATATGTGCAAGACGGTATCAATGTTGATGCTACAGCCGCGGCTGAACTGAACGTAGAGGGGCGCCTATTCAAAAATGCCCTTGGAACACAAATAACTGATGCGCCTCAAAACTTTGATATAATTTCATTTGATCACCTCAATGAAGATATTGATGCAGCTGCACAGGAAAGATATATTGCCTATGCAAACGTAGACGATAATCCTAATATTAAGGCTTACGATGCAAAGTTTGAACCTGCTCTGACAGCGTTTGGTGTTAGCGGTGACTATTTACAAATTACACTTGCTGGCGATTTGACAGCAATAGATTACGAAGTTTTCCGTTTCCAACAGAATGATGATGGCGTAAATCCGACCGATTTTATTGACCAGGTTGGTTCAGATGAAGTAGCAATTAGAAGTGCAACTTTTGACGCTGGAACTAATACAACAGCATTTGTATTAAACCACACTGTTACTGGAACAGACATCATTGATCCAGGAAATGCTAATGAGAATGATATTAAGATATTAGCAAAGCCTTCAGACTTTGTGGAAGCATTTTTTGAAGATACATCGGGTCTTGTTGAAGGGGTTTCGGAGGTTTTTTATTCCAATAAGATTGTAGTTCGCGAGATAGATAGCGCTGCGAAACGTACTGCAGATGGAGCGGACTACGGTTCAAATGCAGCGGGTAGTTTTACAAATTTTCTCTCGACAAATGGTATCAACGCTGCTGATGCATCCGATTTTGGATTAGATAATATTGAAGAAACGATGGCTTGGGTCGATCAGAGAGATCCCGCTATAAAGTTGGGTTACGACGAAACAA
>CAYMIR010000182.1:0-2938 GCA_964390655.1 uncultured Marinovum sp. | reverse complement strand
CTTGGAATAATTGCAGTCTTTAAAAGAATTGATACTTGCGCTGCTGAGTTTGAGGCACAAACACCATACATGTATTCAACATATGAAGCTCCTATGCTCGGTGATGTGGAATGCGAAGCACGACCATCAGCAGAAAAGAAGGTGGTTATACTTGGCGGAGGACCTAACCGAATTGGCCAGGGAATAGAGTTTGATTATTGCTGTTGTCACGCATGTTTTGCTCTAACTGACGTTGGCTATGAGACTATAATGATTAATTGCAATCCGGAGACCGTATCAACAGACTACGATACATCAGACCGTCTATATTTTGAACCACTTACCTTTGAGCATGTTATGGAAATACTTAATATAGAGCAGCGCAGCGGTACTCTTCATGGCGTGATAGTCCAATTCGGAGGACAGACGCCTCTTAAGCTAGCAAAAGCATTGGAAGAGCAGGGCATTCCCATTCTCGGAACATCACCTGATGCTATTGACTTAGCTGAGGACAGGGAACGTTTCCAGGCATTAGTTAACAAACTTCAACTTAAACAACCAAACAATGGAATTGCTTCAACTGGCAGCGAAGCAATGCAAATTGCTGATCAAATCGGCTTCCCGCTAGTTATCCGTCCTTCATACGTTCTCGGTGGCAGAGCTATGGAGATTGTTCATAACAAAGAGCAACTTGAAAAATACATAAATAATGCAGTCGTTGTATCTGGTTCAAGTCCAGTTCTACTGGACGGATATCTTTCTGGAGCCGTGGAATGCGATGTAGATGCCCTATGTGATGGGGAAGAGGTGCACATAGCTGGTATAATGCAACATATAGAAGAAGCTGGTGTACATTCTGGAGACAGCGCCTGTTCATTACCGCCCTACTCTCTTTCTCAAAAAGTGATTGAAGAGCTAGAAATGCAGACCAAGGCTCTCGCAATTGGGCTCAACGTTGTAGGCCTAATGAATGTACAATTCGCCGTAAAAGATGAAGAAGTTTATTTAATTGAAGTAAATCCTAGAGCTTCCAGAACAGTTCCTTTTGTTGCTAAAGCAACTGACAGTGCAATTGCTTCTATCGCAGCACGGCTCATGGCTGGCGAAAAATTATCAGATTTTTCCAAAAGAGAACCTTACAAGCAGGTCGGTTTGAACGAAAAATTACCAAAAACAGATCCTTTGACATTAGCCGACCCCAATATGCCATGGTTTAGTGTCAAAGAAGCCGTCATGCCGTTTGCACGATTTCCTGGAGTTGATACAATATTAGGTCCCGAAATGCGTTCAACCGGGGAGGTTATGGGATGGGACAGAAACTTTGCAAGAGCATTTTTAAAAGCTCAGCTTGGTGCTGGAATGAACCTTCCAACGTCTGGAAAAGTTTTCTTCTCAATTAAAGATAATGATAAAACGCCACTTATTTTAGAAACGGCCAGGCTTCTAACAGAAATTGGTTTTGATCTAGTTGCAACAAGAGGAACAGCAGAATTTATTCAAAAAGATGGGATAAATTGTGACATAGTAAATAAAGTTCACGAAGGCCGTCCCAATATAGTAGATCGAATGAAAAATAACGAGATTTCATTAGTTATGAATACTACTGAAGGTGTGCAATCTATAAGAGACAGCCGAGATATCAGATCCGTAGCCCTATTTGACAAAATACCCTATTTTACAACGGCCGCTGCCGCAAACGCAGCAGCGTTTGCCATTCAATCTTATGCCGATGGCGAAATACAAGTTAAACCTCTGCAAAATTGATTATCTTAATAGAATTTCTAAAATAAATTCAAATAGCAATGTTTAAGATGCTGTTTCTTTGAACTCCGGTACATTTACAGCTATATGGTAATCGGGATCTTTCGCCTGCTTTATGACGGCTGGTATAATTTCTTTATAGGCCTCGAATAGAGATTGAGGTTTGGGCAAATGTTCTTTGATCAATTCATGAAGTTTTGGCAGCTGGTGGGAAGGAACCATAGGAAACATATGGTGTTCTATATGGTATTCCATTTTCCAATAAATGAAGCTGAAGATAGGATTAAGTCGAATAGATCTAGTAGATAACCTGTGATCCTTAACGTCTTCCTTTAAACCAATATGCTGTGTTATTCCCCATACAATATTTAAAGTTGCGAAAAATTTTGGGACTAAAATAAGTAATACAGGCAGCCAGGAACCCATTGCAAAAGAAGTTAAAATTATTAGAAGCCAGAGAGATACATAAATCCGCGAAGTTCTAATACATGAAGCCTTTCTATGTTCAGGTATACATTCCTTCATAACTCTGGTTTCGATTGCAAGTGCGTGCTGGAGAATTTCGAAATGTAAAGATCTGTGAAGATTTAGTAAACCAAAACCAGGAATGAAAATAACCAAAAACTCTAGAAGTGTGCGAGGTTTCCAGAAAATACTGCCTTCGACCTCAAAATCATGAGGATCCACCGACGAAGCTGTATGTGTGTGATGTAATGAATGTGTACAACGAAACCGTACAGCTTCAAAATTATTCATAAAACTAGCTACTTCATAAAATATATCATTCAAACGACGTGTTTTAAATGCTGTCCTATGGCCACACTCATGCCAAATAGCATCAGCACCACCCCAAAGCGTACAATAAGCTAAATATGGGACAATGAACCACCAGCTACCCCAAGTTAAGATACAAATAGAAGCTAGTACAAACAAAGATGTAAAAAAAATCGTCACATGCTTCCAGCCTTCATAATCACTCCGCACAGCAAGAGACTGCATTTCTTCTTTATCAAGTTTTATCCTAAACCAATGTTTAGAAACACTTTCTTTGTTTTTTTCTATGCTGTCTGTACTCATTACTGGTTACCATCTTGGGATGAACAAACTGACTAAATTAATTTATCAATAATTAATGCCCATTACAAATAGTCAAACTGATTTTCTTGCAAGTAACATTTAGTCACAGTTTTAAAATTTA
>CAYMIR010000181.1:0-2984 GCA_964390655.1 uncultured Marinovum sp. | reverse complement strand
TTTGACTCAGTAGTAGAACAGCGAATTTCGCAAGGTTTGACAATTGAAGCAGAATTCATCGGTGTTAGGGAAATGAAATTGGTAGATGCTAGCTACAATTCGAAAACAAATACAGCAGAGATAGCGGTGTCTTTTATTGGAGAAATGACTTCAGTTGTTAAAAATTCCTCTGGAGAAATAGTTGAGGGTGACTCAAAGAAAATTAAAAGGCAAAAAGATACTTGGACATTTTCTAAAGATATTAAATCCTCTAATCCAAATTGGCTATTAGTTGCAACTGGTGAATAACGCATAAAAAGTAATTAAATGCTTTACCCAGATATTGGGTGGAAAAGATATGAAAAAGCGCGATCTAAGCGATGATGAAAAAGAGCTATGGAAAGAATTTTCTAAGTCCACTAAGCCCTTACCTCACCAAAATAAGAAAACGCACCCGACAAAACCCGAGAAAAAAAGGCGAGTAAACTCTGTAAATTTTAAAGACCAAGAAAAATATTTCATGGGAGTTCAAAAAACCCCTGCTCAAGTTCAGAAGACCTTAGCCTTACCTACATTAAGTATGGACCCTAAACTTCATACTAAAATGCGACAGGGCAAAATAAGACCAGAAGCAAAATTAGACTTACATGGCCTAAACTTAGCTCAAGCGCAGCCGACTTTAACAAAATTTGTTTTGGATGCTCATGGCAAGGGTTTAAGACTTATTCTTGTAATAACTGGAAAGGGAAGAAACTCTGAAGACTACGGTGTAATACCAAAAAGGAAGGGTGTTTTGAAGGCAACTGTCCCTAATTGGCTTTCTATGGAGCCCCTATCAAGCAAAATTCTTCAGATTACAAATGCTCACGTTAAACATGGTGGCGATGGGGCTTTTTATGTATATTTAAGAAAAAAACGGTCAATATAGCCAAGCTGAATAGATCACTAGATATAATAAGAAAAAATTTTGGAAGCGTTAATGGAACTGATAGAAAACAAAATTATAAAATCGCAAAAAAAAATCGTTTGGAGCGCTTTGATGTCACCAGAGGTACTTTCACAGTGCATTCCGGGGTGCCAAAAAATGACAGGCAACCCACAAGACGGTTTTGAAGCGATAGTTGTTCAGAAAGTAGGTCCAGTTAAGGCTACCTTTAAGGGGAAGGTTACGCTTTCAGATGTTCTATCAGAAGAAAGCTTAAAACTGAGCGGAGAAGGAAAAGGAGGTGCAGCAGGTTTTGCTAAAGGAGAAGCGACCGTTAATTTATCGGAAGATAACAACATCACCACCCTATCTTATTCAGTAAACGCAAAGGTTGGTGGAAAACTTGCTCAATTAGGAAGTAGAATAATAGATGGTTTTGCCAAAAAAATGGCTGATCAATTTTTTGAAAACTTTAAAGCTATAGTTGAGGGGACCGCTCTGCCTGAAAAGGAAAAGAAAGGTTGGTTTAAGAAATAAATCAAACCTCACAGGCGGCCCTGATAGATTTTAAGTTTTCCCCATATGGATCGGAGTTTATTGCTGATCCATTTTTAAATACAGAGGATCCAGCAACAAGTATGTTTGCGCCCGCTTTAGCAGAAAGAGGAGCGGTATCAGTGGTTATACCTCCATCAACCTCCAAGTGGATTGGTCGATCTGCTATCATTTCTCTAAGGGTTTTTATCTTTGTTAGCTGTGAATTAATGAACTTCTGACCTCCAAAGCCAGGGTTTACTGTCATAACACAAACTAAATCAATTTCATCCAATAGGTATTCTATGCTCTCTGCTGGGGTGGACGGGTTTAGCGCTATTCCAGCTTTACATCCAGAGGCGCGGATAGCTTGCATGGTTCTGTGTAAATGGTTTCCAGCTTCAATATGCGCAGTTATTATGTCCGCGCCCGTTTTAGCAAAAGTTGTAATATAATCATCAACATTCGAAATCATCAGATGTACGTCCATTATTGTTTTTATATGTGAACGAATAGCACTGCAAAGTGTTGGACCAAAAGTTATATTAGGTACAAAATGCCCGTCCATTACGTCAACATGTATCCAGTCCGCGCCTTGGCTTTCTACAGCTTCAATTTCTTGACCAAAATTTGCAAAATCTGCTGAAAGAATAGACGGTGCTATTTTTATTGAACGATCGAAGTCCATACTGCTATCCTCACTTTGTGCTAGATAAGCCATACAATTTAAAAATTTGAATCTCAACTATTTGTCATCTTCTGACTAAAGAGTTTCAGTAAAGAAAAGTTAAAAAATTAAAAGGTCAAAGAAAATGTCGGCAAACTCAATAAAAGAAATCAAAGATAGTCTTGCTAAAATTAAACCTTATATTGTCACAACACCAATATTTAAGACATTATCTTTTGGTCAAAGAATAGAGCTAAAGTTAGAACAGCTACAGCATACTGGCAGTTTTAAATGTCGAGGAGCATTTAATTCACTTTTAGATAACGAGAAAGCAAAACAAGGAGTGGTCGCTGCTTCTGGTGGAAACCATGGAGCTGCTGTTGCTTATGCCGCCCAAAAACTAGGCATAAAATCACATATATTTGTGCCAGAACTATCTGGTAAAACAAAAATAGAATTAATTAGAAGAACAGGCTCTAGTTTAACAATAGTACCTGGAGCATATGCAGAAGCACTAGAAGCAGCAAACAAACATCAAAAAGAAACAGGCGCCGTATCGGTTCACGCTTACGACTCAAGGGAAACGATTATTGGCCAGGGGACACTTTTTTGTGAGTGGGAAAACCAAGGTCTGGAAGCAGATACTATTATGATTGCTGTCGGTGGAGGCGGGCTAATTTCTGGGGCCATTTCCTGGTTTCAAAAAAGAAAAAATATTGTAGCAATCGAACCCGAAAATTGCCCCACTTTAAACACAGCATTGAAAAAAGGTAAGCCATATAATGTTTCGGTATCTGGAGTTGCAGCAAATGCATTAGGGGCAAAATCAATTGGAAATATTTGTTTCAGTCTTTCAAAAGAAAATCAAATAGAGAGCTT
>CAYMIR010000180.1:0-3012 GCA_964390655.1 uncultured Marinovum sp. | reverse complement strand
CGATGAAATCTTTATCACCTTCATAAGCAGCTCCATAAACTCCAGCCAATGTTTTCACCTCTGCACTGTGACGCCCAAATATTTTTTCCATCGCCGTAGAGATTTCTCCAACCGTGGCCCTACAGCGAGCAGCATCGACTGCCGCCTCCAATAAGTTTCCACCATGCTCAGCTCGCCTAGTTATCTCTTCAAGTGCAGCTAAACAGGCCCCTTCATCTCTGTTCTTCCGTATAATGCCCAAACGATTAATTTGAGCTTCCCTTACGGCTAAATTATCAACATCTAGAATTTCAATTTCTTCTTCTTGACTTAATCGATATTTATTTGTGCCAACAATAACCTGTTCGCCTCTATCAATCTCTGCCTGCCTTTGCGCTGCTGTTTCTTCTATTCGTAATTTTGGCATACCACTGGCTACAGCTTTAGTCATTCCCCCCATCTGGTCCACTTCTTCGATTAATTCCCAAGCAGCATCTGCCAAATCGGCGGTAAGCTTTTCAACATAGTAAGATCCAGCAAGAGGATCCACCACATTTGTTATACCTGTCTCTTCTTGCAAAATTAATTGTGTATTTCTTGCTATTCTCGCTGAGAATTCTGTCGGTAGTGCAATCGCTTCGTCTAAAGCATTAGTGTGCAGAGACTGAGTTCCCCCTAGAACTGCTGACATTGCTTCATATGCTGTCCTTACTACGTTATTAAATGGATCTTGCTCCTGAAGAGAAACTCCAGATGTTTGACAGTGGGTTCTTAGCATTTTCGAACGAGGGTTTTTTGCTCCCAAGTCATCCATAATTCGGTGCCATAAAAGACGAGCTGCCCGTAATTTAGCCGCCTCCATGAAAAAATTCATTCCGATAGCGAAGAAGAAAGATAGACGGCCGGCAAACTTATCTACATCCATTCCTCTATCAATTGCCGTTTTAACATATTCCTTACCATCGGCCAGCGTGTAAGCAAGCTCTTGAACTAAATTGGCTCCTGCCTCTTGCATGTGGTACCCAGATATCGAAATTGAGTTAAATTTGGGCATTTCATCCGAAGTGTACTCAATAATATCTGCAACCAGTCTCATGGACGGTTCAGGAGGATAGATATAGGTATTTCTAACCATAAACTCTTTTAAAATATCATTCTGAATTGTTCCCGAAAGCAAAGACTTATCATGGCCTTGTTCCTCACCAGTGACTATAAAGTTGGCAAGTATTGGAATAACGGCACCATTCATCGTCATAGAGACAGACACCTTATCCAAAGGTATACCATCAAAAAGTATTTTCATATCCTCAACGCTGTCAATAGCTACGCCTGCCTTACCAACATCTCCTAAAACTCTTGGGTGATCGCTGTCGTAGCCACGGTGAGTGGCGAGATCAAATGCTACTGAAACACCTTGTTGACCAGCATCTAGTGCTTTTCGGTAAAATTTGTTTGATTCCTCAGCAGTTGAAAAACCTGCATATTGCCTGACCGTCCATGGTCGACCAGCATACATTGTTGCCTTCACGCCGCGAGTAAACGGCTCCTCGCCTGGCAGAGAACCAAGATGCCCCAAATCGTTCAGATCCTCTTGTGTGTACAAAGGGTTAATGTTTAGACCTTCTAATGTTTTCCAAGTTAAATCTGCAGCAGATTTGTCTCGCAATTCTTTGTTGGCAAGTTCACTCCATTTTGATTTATCTTGTGTCATCTCAATTTCCTAAAAACAGCAATCATAATCATCCCTTGGTCACTATATAATTTTTTTTATTCTTTTTCGATATTAACTGTTCGTCTAATGCATTTCATGCCCTATGTAATCGAATAGAGGAGTTCTTAATGGCAACCCAAAAGCAATATGTAAATATACTGGGTAGATTTAGTATAATAACAGTAATTCTGTTAGCTCTTTTTGCGCAAACAGTCCAAGCATCAGAGAATTACTTTTTAAAAGTTGAAAAGAATACAACATTAGAAAACTTTGAGTGGACCCAGCGACCTATCGTCATATTCGCTAATTCAGACAAGGACCCCAACTTTATAAGTCAAATGGAGTTCTTATCAGAAGACTTAAACGCATTAAAGGAGCGAGATATAATTGTCTTAGTTGATACTGAACCAAGCCATTCATCATCGCTGCGAAAAAGATTGAGACCACATGGGTTCGCTTTTATTTTGATAGGAAAAGACGGGCAGGTTAAATTGCGCAAACCTTCCCCTTGGAATATTCGAGAAATTGCTCGTGTCATTGATAAAATGCCAATAAGGCAACAGGAAATTGCTCGAAAAAAACAGGAGAAAAAGTAATCTACAAGCTTACTGCAAATTAAGTCTTTCTCATAATCCTGTGAAAACCCTCAACTCTAAATTTTCTGATTATTTCATTACTCAAATTCCATGATGGTTTCATCCACAGCTAAACTATCACCAGCTTTAACATTTATTTTTTTCACGCGAGTTTGGCGCTCTGCTCTGAGAATATTTTCCATTTTCATTGCTTCTACCGTGCACAACGCCTGGCCTTCCTGAATTTCCTCACCAACCCTTACATCAATTTTAACAATCAAGCCCGGCATAGGGCACATTAGTATTTTTGACGTATCAGGTAGATCTTTTTCTATCATGTATTCGGCTAAATCTGATTGAAGTTTACTTCTAACAATCACTTTTAAGTCAGCGCCACGATTTCGAATGCGAAAACCCCCTGTTACTTTGCCTACTTTCATCGTCAATCTTGTATCATCAACAAGCATATTTGCCAGCTGGTTCCCCGGTGTCCAACTACCTTCAACACGAATTTTTGATCCGTCTTCAAATTGAACAGTTGAGCCCAATTGATCTGCGATAATGTCTAATTCATATTTTTTGTCTTGAAGCGTTACAATCCATTTATCGCCAACGCGTCGTTCATGATTATCCATACGGCCAGATATTTTTGTCCGCCTAATTTCTGCAACTCGATTCATAGCAGCGCACGCGGCAGCAATCCGGACTAATTCTTCTTCTGGTAGTTCAACTCCATTAAAACCTTCA
>CAYMIR010000179.1:0-3021 GCA_964390655.1 uncultured Marinovum sp. | reverse complement strand
ACGAACCGGAAATTATATTTCCTAAATTTGATAGAGATAAAGACCTTGCTATTGCAGGTGCAGGCTTTGTATCAGAAGATTGTGATTTGGTTTTGGTAGAAGGAAATTATCTTTTATTAGATGCTCCGTTTTGGCGTGATCTTTCCAAATATTGGGATTTTTCAGTGTTCTTAGACGTTGAACCTAAATTATTACGCGAAAGGTTAATGAAAAGATGGCTAGACCAAGGGTTATCCTCCGATCAAGCAAAAAAACGTGTAAAAGATAACGATCTGGTAAATGTAGAGACTGTTGTCTCGGGCTCAAGCGTTGCCAATTTCACATTTGTTAATTCAAGTTTGACCTAAGTTAAAAAATTAACAACGTCTCAGCTTGTAAATTCTTAATTTGCTTAAACCTCTGCAAAACAGGTTATCACCTATCAAATAGGCATGGTGGTGGGCAGGTTCTATGCCTTTGAACAGCTTCTACAGATATTGAAATCAAAGTGTTTATGTAATTTCACAGTGACAAGATTTATATCGCTGCTCATCGGTTGTTGCCTTTGAAAATTAAGAATTGATTTTGAGGACGCCATAGAATTTTACTTTAAGTAACCCACCAGCAAAGCAACAGGGTGTGGTTTTGGCTGTTGGCATGGGGGTCGACGACATAGAGCCGTTTAATTTTCAGAATTAGTGATATTCAGATAAATCTATGAATGTCTCAAAAGCTGCTGTAATGTTGCAAGATGAGCCTGTAGTTGAGGTATAGTGTGGAATTTGACGCAAAAAGTTTCATTAAAGAAACAAAATCCGAACTTTTACGAAGGTTCGATGTAACTGAAGCATTTGCTAAAAGTCGCGATATGATGCTTCATGAAGTTGAAACTATAAGAGCTCAGCATGAGTCTGGGGTTACAGTTATTCCACAAGTTGAATATCGTAAAATTGCTGAATGTGCTGTTGAAGAGTCCTTTCGTGAATTGGTTCGTCGCCGGGGATGCGTGATAGTAAAAGGAGTTTTTGACCGTACCCAAGTTGATGAGTGGAATCATGAGATTGGCGAATATATTGACAGAAACGACTATCTTACTGCAGCCAATAAAAAAAAAGATCTGGATAAGTATTTCAGCGCACTTGAAAATGCTACACCACAGATTTTTAGTCTTTACTGGTCGCGCCCACAAGTGATGGCTAGGCAGGCGGAAAGTATGGCAACTACAAAGCGTTTCCTCAACCGGCTATATGATGTTTCTGGCCCTATGGGCTCCGAATTTGATCCTGATAACGATTTTGCTTATGCCGATCGCATCCGTCGCCGGCAACCAGGAGACACAACGCTTGGCCTATCACCACATATGGACAGCGGCTCTTATGAGAGATGGTGTGATCCAGCCTATCAAGCCATATACCGACTTATTTACGAAGGAGATATCCAAGGCTTTGACCCATGGAAGGCTTCTTTTCGCACGCAAACACGAGAGTATGCATCGCCCTCTGTTTGCTCGATGTTTCGTACCTTTCAAGGATGGACCGCACTGACACCACAGGGTCCTGGTGATGGAACTCTGAGCCTATTACCCATTGCAAAATCAATTTCCTATTTCTTACTCAGGGCTCTGCAAGAAGATGTTGCTGAGGATGACCTATGTGGTGCGCTCCCCGGGCGAGCACTAGGTGCAAGTCAAGAATGGCACAACGAAATTTTAGAAGGACTAATCAGTATTCCAACAGTAGAGCCGGGTGATACGGTTTGGTGGCATCCAGACGTCATACATTCCGTAGCAAATGAACATCAGGGCGACGATTATGCAAATGTGATCTATGTTGGTGCGTCACCAGTTTGCGCAAAAAACGAAGCTTATGCACGTAGACAAGCAGATGCATTCCATTCGGGACGAAGCGCGCCAGATTTTGCTGCAGAGGATTATGAGATAAATTTCGAGGGACGGGCTACAGTTGACGACCTCACCGAACTTGGCCGTCGACAATTGCACATCGCCTAGTTCGGATAATGCAGAATATTCGTCGATATCCTGGTTTCGAAATACTTACATTCCTTGCAGTAACAAATATAGTCAGCTAACCAGGTAGGCTCATGTGACGAGGCGAGTTAATCTTAGACTCAATAGATTAGCCTGAGTACGAAGGGAGTTTAATATGGAGAAAAGAAGTGTAGGGCAAACGAAACTTGAAATAGATAGCCTTGGACTTGGTGGCGCGCCACTTGGTGGAAATTTTGTAGACCTTGGGTATGCTCAAGCTGAGGAGTTGATCCAAGCTGCAAAAAATATAGGCATCGGCTATTTTGATACTGCGCCTTGGTATGGCTTTGGTCGCTCAGAACGTGTGATGGGGGACGTTCTGCGCGGCAGTGAGTACATCCTATCTGATAAAGTTGGGCGTTTGCTTGCGCCCGGTCCAGTCAAAAATCCCGCGGATTTTGGCATGGTTGACCCTCTACCGTTCAATGTTGTTTACGACTATAGTTATGATGGGATTATGCGCGCATATGAAGATAATCTGCAAAGGCTAGGTCTGGATAGAATTGATATTTTATTGGTGCATGACATTGGAGAATTTCAGCACGGCCAAGATCATGAGAAACATTTTAAAAGTCTAGAAAGTGGTGGTTACCGCGCAATGGATGAGTTGCGCACTGCAGGTTTGATAAAAGCAATTGGACTAGGAGTTAATGAAAACAAGGTATGCATGGATGCTTTGGCGATAGGGGATTGGGACGTATTTCTGCTTGCGGGCCGGTATACTTTGCTCGAACAGACAGCAGTTGAAACACTATTTCCTGCCTGTCGCAAGGCTGGCACTTCAATCATCTGTGGTGGTCCGTTTAATTCGGGTGTTCTCGTTGGGCGGGATACGTGGAATTATGCAAAGGCCCCAAAAGAGGTGATAGACAAAGCACGCGCCTTGGATGTTGTTGCAAAAGAATTTGGAATTCCTCTTCCTGCGGCTGCACTTCAATTTCCCTTGGGTGATGAGATCGTCTGCTCCGTCATCCCAGGCCCTAGAGATAAGGGCG
>CAYMIR010000178.1:0-3026 GCA_964390655.1 uncultured Marinovum sp. | reverse complement strand
GATGCAGGGGAAATTTTTGTCGATGGCAAAAAAATTTCCATACCGGATAGCCAAGCGGCTATAGCTGCAGGAATCGGAATGGTTTTCCAACATTTTAAGCTAGTCGAGAACTTTTCAGTTCTTGAAAATATTGTTCTCGGTGCAGAAAGCGGAGCTCTTTTATCCCCATCTCTTAGCAAAGCCAGAGCCGAACTTGCGGCGTTAGCAGCCGAATATGAACTTAATGTGGATCCTGATGCAATAATTGAGGATATTGGGGTTGGAATGCAGCAAAGAGTAGAAATTCTTAAAGCTCTTTACCGACAAGCAAATATTTTAATTTTGGATGAACCTACAGGTGTTTTAACACCAGCGGAAGCGGATCAGCTTTTCAGAATACTCAAACGGCTACGCGAAGAAGGTAAGACAATTATTTTAATCACTCATAAGCTCAGAGAAATTATGGACATTACAGATACAGTGAGCGTAATGCGCCAAGGCGAAATGACAGCTACCTTGAAAACTGTAGATACTAGTCCTGAGGATTTGGCAGAACTTATGGTTGGAAGAAAAGTTCTCCTTCGTGTTGATAAGAGGCCTGCAAATCCTACAAAGCCAGTGCTTGAAATACAAAGCCTAAATATGGTTGATGATTTTGGCGTGCAAAGGTTAAAAAATATTAACCTGACTGTAAAAGCAGGGGAAATACTCGGTATTGCTGGTGTCGCAGGTAATGGTCAGTCTGAACTTTTACAAGTCTTAGGGGGCTATAGCGCCGCCACGGGTATTGTTAAATTAAATGGATCAGAAATAGACTTATCAACCAGTGTATCTGGTGATGGCCAGGCAAGACGGGCACTAGGAATGGCACATGTACCCGAGGACAGACAACGCGAAGGTCTAATAATGGACTTCATGGCGTGGGAAAATGCCGTTTTTGGTTATCACCGCGAAAAATCCAACCAGGCAAATCGATTTTTTATGGATAATAATGCAATTCGGCAGGAAACCGAAGATAAGATGAAGCGGTTTGATGTTCGTCCTCCTAACCCAAGACTAACCGCGAAAAATTTTTCAGGTGGAAATCAACAAAAAATAGTGTTGGCCCGTGAAATTGAGCGTAACCCAGACTTACTGCTGGTGGGACAGCCAACACGGGGAGTTGATATTGGTGCTATTGAATTTATACATCAACAAATTGTTGCACTACGCGACGAAGGAAAAGCAATTTTGCTCATATCCGTAGAATTGGATGAAATATTGTCCCTGTCAGATAGAGTACTTGTCATGTTCGATGGAGAGATTATGGGAGAGAGAGACCCGGAAAATACAAACGAAAAAGAACTAGGGCTTTTGATGGCTGGTGTTTCTGAGAAAGCGGCCCAATGATATATTTCAATCGTGAAAATGACTGTAATGGAGCGTGCAAATGGATATAATGCCAAGATGGGTTGATATAATAATCGTACCCTTATTGTCTTTGTTTTTAGCAGCTTTTTTATCTGCATTACTGATTATAGCAATTGGTGAAAGTCCAATAGCAGCCTTAAATCTTATGATTGAAGGTACACTACTTCGATCTGCAGGCTGGGGCTATATGCTTTATTACACTACAAATTTTATTTTTACTGGCCTTGCTGTGTCAGTAGCTTTCCATGCTGCTCTTTTTAATATTGGAGGCGAAGGCCAAGCTATGATTGGAGGTTTGGGAGTAGCCCTTGTGTGTTTGTTCATTCCGTGGCCACACTGGACATTAGCCATAGTTGGCGCTTCGATCGGCGCCGCACTTTTCGGTATGATTTGGGCGGGTTTACCTGCTTATCTGCAAGCAAAAAGAGGCAGCCATATCGTTATCACCACTATTATGTTTAATTTCATCGCAGCAGGGGTGCTAAATTTCTTTCTAGTAGACGTTTTAAAACCAAAAGGAAGCATGGATCCTGCATCCGCCAACTTTCCATCAACTACTCATCTCCCCACCTTCCAAGATCTAGCGAGCTTATTTGGGTTTGAAAAAGCTTTCCGGTCTGCTCCTGCAAATGTGAGTTTTTTTATTGCGCTTTTGGCCTGCGTTGCTGTTTGGTATCTGATTTGGCGCTCTCCACTAGGATACGAAATTAGAGCTTTGGGAAAATCTGGACCAGCGGCGCGCTATGCGGGTGTTAGACCAGTCAAAATAATAATGATAGCGATGATGATCTCAGGTGCATTATGTGGAATGATGGCAATTAATACAACACAAGGGGAAAGTGAGCGCCTTATACTGAATTTTACCGAAGGTGCGGGTTTTATTGGCATTGCAGTTGCTCTAATGGGCCGGAGCCATCCTTTAGGGGTTCTACTAGCTGCTTTGTTATTTGGCTTTCTGTACCAAGGCGGCGCCGAATTAGCCCTTTGGACAAAAATACCCCGTGAGCTAATAGTGGTAATTCAAGCTTTAGTGATACTATTTACGGGAGCCCTAAGTTTGATGGTGAGAGCTCCACTTGAAAGCTTTTTTATGTCTCTTCAGAAGGCAAAAGGATGATTGACTTTTTAACCCTACTTCAGGTTTTAGATAGCTCATTGCGTCTAGCGACACCTTTGTTATTGGTATGCTTGGCGGGCTTATTTTCTGAGCGCGCAGGTATTTTTGACATTGGGCTTGAAGGAAAACTTTTGGCTGCAGCGTTTGTGTCTGCAGCATTCGCAGCAATAACTGGATCTGTCTGGCTAGGTCTTTTAGCAGGCATATCAGCATCAATTATGTTATCTTTACTTCACGGATTAGCATCAATTACACTTCGAGGCGATCAAATCATATCAGGGGTAGCCATAAATTTTCTAGCTGCAGGCCTCACCGTCGTGATAGCGCAAGATTTGTTTGGACAGGGAGGTCGAACACCACCTTTAAAGTCGGGCGGCAGGTTTGAACCAATAAATTTTCCGGGATCTACTTCGTCAAAAGAAATGAATGATGTAGGTCCATTAATGCAGCTTTACTCAGAACTCTTTTCCGGACACTCTCTTCTTGTTTATGTTGCACTGCTTACAGTGCCTTTATCATG
>CAYMIR010000177.1:0-3050 GCA_964390655.1 uncultured Marinovum sp. | reverse complement strand
CAATTTTCCTGTACTTTGGTTAGGGCCATTTTTAGAGTACCGTTGGCAGTTAGATAGAAAAATATTTTTTGATGAAATGTATTCAGTAAATCCTAAATCAGTAGAATTATTCGAAGGTTTAGAAGAAGTTATTCAAGCAATGGTTACCGAAAAGGAGAGTTTCTATTACGAAAGCTACAACACTTTATTCTTTGAACCTAAAGTATCATTTATAAAAGATTGTTTTATGTTCAGAGATAAGGATCATTTTTCAAAATGCGGTGAGAAATTGATTGCGAAAGAATTGCCTCCAAATTTCTTAGATCGGTTCTTCTAATTATAAACTTAATTTTTATATTGTGCTCAAAATAGGATAAGTAAAGTCGGGACATGTTGGACATATTTTGGCTTCGCAATCTGGTTCAAAAAGATTTTGACAAAACCTTATCCAACTTTTGCAAGCTACCTAAACAGAGACACGTCTCTTTGGCAAATCCTAATGTGTGTTACTCTGAGTATATACATATCTCCATGTCGCTGGAATCACGCCAAGGGGGGTTCTAAAATTCGCATTAATGTGGCTATCTAACCCAGAAACCTAGTCTACTCCTTTCTTTTGACTAGGGCTCTTTCCTTTCTGCAATACCCGCCAGAGCAAAATACCGGTCGAAGCAATAAGCCAAATCAACCACCAGTATTTGACTGCTATCGGCGGTAAAAAGAAAAGGCTAAATAATCCAATCAAAGAACCACCTATGACAATAGTTACTAATTCTTTAAACCAACTTGATTTATTTTTATTATAATTTGACATCACGTGATTCAGCTAGGCTTTAGCTTCAATTACCATATTGGAAGCTGTCTTATAAGTCATTTCAACCTGTGAAAAGCCACCATCATTTAGAATATTTGTCAATTTTTTAAGACCTGCTTGAGCCCCCAAAGCCATCCCGCCTTTTTGAGATTTTGATGCGGGTACACATGCTATAGTAGAAAATGAATAATACATTTGTCCTATAATATTAAAGTTTTGTGAAACCTCATCACTTGCATAGGGCTCGATGATCATTAAAGCCCCTCCCTTACTCAGTCTTGTTTTAGCGTAACTTACGGCTGCCACGGGATCTCCCATATCATGGAGACAATCAAAAAATGAGATTATATCATACTCGCCGGAGTAAGTTTCGGCAGAAGCAACTTCATAAGATAAATTATTAAGATTTTTCTGCTCTGCTATTTTTCGTGCTTCATATATTGATTGATCATGTGGGTCTATACCTCTAATTGAAGACTGAGGAAATTGTTCTGCAATCATCGTCGTAGAATGGCCAAATCCGCATCCAACGTCAGCAAAACTACCCCCTTCGGTGAGGGTTGTAATTGCGCCTTTTATACTAGGGAGCCATTTATTAATTAGAAATATGGAATATGCCGGTTTAAAAAAGCGGGCAGAACCTGACAAACAACACGGGTGAAGTGAGCCCCATTCTGTACCTTCGCCTGATTTGAAATTTTGCTTAATTAGTTGGTAATTATGAACCGCTCCAACTAAGTTTTCGAAACCACCAATCATTAAGGACGGACTATTTTCGTCACCTAAGACACTATATTGCTCAGCGGAAAGTGAGAAAAATTCGGTTTTACTATCATAGCTGACATAGCCAGCGGCACTTAAGGCTAGTAACCATTCACGCAAATAGCGATGGTCCATTTCTGTCTTTTTTGCAAAATTTTGAGATGAACACGGACCAACTTCAAACAACTTTTCAAATAAGCCTAATTCGTCTCCGATCATCATTATAGGGATTATTGCCCCAGCAGCTATATCCTTCATGACCTTTGATTGTATTTCACGGACCTTTTCAATATTTGGCATCAGCGTCTCCAAGGTGACCTTTTACTTATATATTTATAATGGCCAAGTTTATAGTTTCAAAAAGGATTTTGCTAAAACTTTTTAATTTTTAAAAAATTCATCTACAGGACGAGGCTGATTTTAAAAATCAGCCTCGAAAAGAGACTTAGGCAAATATTTTGTCATTAAGGCCATTAATTAGAACAACCCCGGCTACAACGAAAACTATTGAAATTATTGTATCTTCAGTTTTGTTAATAATCGTATATCCTTTATCGATTACTCCAAACCTAGTACCCAAATCGTAAAATAACTGATATAATGACGTCAAAAGACCTAAAACAAAATAAATCCAGGCTCCCTCAATTGAAGTAAAAAGTAAGTAAATACCAACTAAAACTAAAGGCACAATGAAAGAGCCAATTAATCTTATAGGTGCAATCGCGCCTTCACCCACTTGGTAGTCAACTATAATTTTTTTTGGATTAAGAATTACAAGATAACTGTAAAAACTCAGACCCAGAAGCTGAATTAAAAAAAGTATTAAATATAAAAAACTGCCACCAAAATTTTCTACCATAACGTACCTCCGTAAATTAAAATCTTTATATTTCGATTTCGTGTGACTTAACCTTATCAATACATTTAATTGAATAAAGAAGTATGATTGCGTCAAATATACACAGGAGACACGCTTTAAGTCGTCAAAATAAAGTTTGTCGAGATAATTTCTATTTAATCTCTTATTTGGCTTAATACGCGAATAATAGCATCAAAAATATTATCTGAGGGGTGTTTTTCACAATAATCTCGGGCAGACATATAAAGCGTATCTATTTCTTTCAAACCTGTAGACCTACTTTCCATAGAGTTTACTCCAGTAAAAAAGCCAAGGATGTAGGCGGTGTAGGCAAATTGATATACTTGGTCCATTTGAGACCCTGTGCTGGTAGTTGCTATCATTTTGCTACAGCTTTCTTTTCCAAAACCGAGCATAGCAAATTCAGACTTTGCTGATGTTGCCAACGATGTAGCAAATAAAAGCGGCAAGAATATTTTTTTCATTATTTGACCTATAGCTTTGAGTGGTTCAGTGAAACGAGGCCAGTTTAATTTGATTTACTGTTATTGAAACGGCATATTAAAATTTTCATAAATTTTTGGCTGGGATGGTAGGATTCGAACCTACGATACTCTGTACCAAAAACAGATGCCT
>CAYMIR010000176.1:0-3077 GCA_964390655.1 uncultured Marinovum sp. | reverse complement strand
ATTGAAGTCTTACGCTCATCGATAAGATAAAACTCCATTTCTGTAGCTGCGATAGCTTTTAAACCTTTTGATTCATAGTTTTTTAAAACTCGCTCTAGGGCGTATCGCGGATCACCTTCAAAAGGCTCTTCGTCTTCCGTGAACATTGACATAGGTATAAGCGCTGTTGGGTTTTGTAGCCATGGAACTGGGATGACCCCCCGACTTGTGATTTTCAATAAACCATCTTGGTCACCAGTTTCAAAAACTAAAGGACTATTTTCTATATCCGCTCCAAAAATATCCACATTAAGAGCCGAAAGAGGCATCCTAATGCTACCATCTTTAAATTTTACCTTTTCAAACCCGGGAAGACGTTTGCCCCGCATCTGGCCATTTAAGTCACATGCGGCAATTCTGACACTTTTTACTTTTTCAGGGTCTATCATGAATTAAAATCTTTTTGGTGAAGTTCTCATGCCTGAGAGGGCATGTCTATAAGTTCCTACACGACTAACGTATTAATCTTACTCTGAATTTTATTTTAGTGTGCTTATCTTTTGGTAAGTGAATATTGAGCTTTCTGTTCGCTAAGCCAAATAAGCCAATTAAAATTAAGGTTAAAAGAATAAAGTACCCAGCTAAAATTGGATATGGGATGAATGGGTTAAAAGTCTTGTCGGCAAAATAATTTGCATAGTAAAGGGCATCTCCGCGTTGTTGCCATGCTGGAAAACTCGAAAAAAAGACTAGAGTAGTGGCGTGAAACAAGAATATAGCCTCATTTGTATAAGCCGGCCAAGCCAATCTCAACATTGTTGGCCATACAATGCGCCTGAATCGAGAAAAACCTGATAGTCCATAAGCATCAGCCGCCTCTAGGTCACTTTTGGGAATTGCCTGTAGTGCACCGTAAAAAATCTCGCCACTGTAGGCTGCAGTATTACAAAAAAGAACAAATAATGCTCCAGCCCATGCTGATGTCAACGGAGATAAAAAGGTAAAGCTTTGTTTCAGCGATAAAAATAAAAAATAAGCAAAGAAAAACTGAATGAATAAGGGTGATCCCCTAAATATAAAAATAAACCATTCTGATACTTTTCTTATATAAAATTTTTCTGACGCTTTTCCCAAAGCTAATAGAGTGGCTAAGATAAACCCACTGGCGAGCGCGACTGTACCAAAATAAACATTCCATAACATACCAGAACCTATTAGGGTGAACTGATGGCAAATTGTGAAATCTGATCTAGGTAATAACCTCTCTCCAAAACCGATTGATCGTAGTCCGTAATCTGCAATAATATCTATACAGCTCATCTTCCTACTTGCCTTTGTAAGTCACCGCCCAATGTGGCAGTTCCACGAGATAGGATTTTCATTAGGTTATCTATTATCAGTTCTGATGCCCGAGTAAACGCAAGGTAGAAAATCAGCAATCCTAGAAAATACCAAACTCTCCAATCTCCATGGGGGTAACTCGTAAATTTTGCAGTTTTTGTGCCACCAAGCTCACGCGCCCAGTAAACGATATCCTCCACACCTAATAGAAATAAAAGTGGGGTGGCCTTTATCAAAATCATCCACAGATTACCCAAACCTGGGAGAGCGAAGATCCACATTTGGGGTATTAATATCCTGTGGAATACTTGCCGTTCTGTCATTCCAAATGAAACAGCTGTTTCAATTTGTGTCTTCGGTACTGCGCGCATTGCTCCATAAAGGACATTTGCTGCAAATGCTCCAAAGACTATTGCAAAAGTGAATACAGCCAGAAGAAATCCATAAATTTCATGTATCCACTGTGGTGATGAGTTTAAGGGAAGTTTGGCTATTGTGCATACCACAAAATCATTACCTTGCCGAATAGGTTCACTCCATTCAGGGCATAAAAATTTATGGCGGACCCACTCAAACAGTTGATCTAGCGCAATGACAAAAAATAGAAAAAAAGCAATATCGGGAACACCTCTTACAATTGAAATATAAGCATTTCCAATAACTTTAATTACGAGGATTTTTGATCTCGCCATTACAGCTCCAATAAAACCGAAGAGTAGTGCTGTTGGGGCGGTGAGTAATAACAAAAGAAGAACAGTTCCGACTGAATAAAAAAGGTTAAGATGCTTTGGTGTTGTGATGTAGCAGCTAAGCCATGACAATCCGCTTAGCTTTTCAGGATCTACACAAATCTCAAACATTGAAAAGTATATTTCCCATTACTAAAATTTTATGCGCTTTGTAAATTTTAACACTTTAATAAAACAGCTCATTGCTGGTAAGTATGGTGACCTGGGCGCCAATATTACCACCCAGGTCACCTTTTATTTTTATTTAAAATGTTTCGCCTATTTCGTGTTTGATTATCAAGGCGTTAAGAGTCCCATCAGCTTTCATTGAGTCTATTGCTGCAGTGAACTTATCGCGTAAATCGGCATCACTTTTTCTAATGCCCATTCCAACACCACCGCCTATTAGAGGTTTTTCACCAACAAACATTAGACCTGGGTCCTCTGCTTCAATTGGGTTCAAATATGATGCATCTGCAAGAACAGCATCGGCTTCCCCATTTTTGACAGCAGCAATTGTCTCTTCTGGCGTCGCAAACTCCACGAGAGTTGCTCCGGTTGCCGCGATATATGCCGCTTGTATCGTATTTGATTGCGCTGCAATTACACCTGTTTTCCAGTCGGCGCCTTCTGAAGCAGCTAAATATGATGATGGGTCGGGTTGCGTATAGTTTGTGGTAAAATCTATTTTTTCCTTACGCTCATCTGTTATCGACATACCGGCTATTATTGTGTCGTAGTTTCCTGAAACAAGGTTAGGAATAATGCTGTCCCAGTCATTGATGACCCACTCACAGTTTAATTCTGCGCGTTTACAAAGTTCATCTCCGAGTTCGCGTTCGAAACCTGCGACTTCTCCATTGTCGTCTACGTAATTCCATGGAGGGTAGGCGCCCTCTGTTCCCATCCGAATAACTGAATGGCTTCCAGCAAGAGACAACCCTGCTGTTAGCCCCCAAATTACGGTACTCATAATCAGTTTTTTCATCTTTTTTCTCCCATTGATGTTTAGGCTGCGCGAGTTGAACT
>CAYMIR010000175.1:0-3084 GCA_964390655.1 uncultured Marinovum sp. | reverse complement strand
GAAGTCTGCATAAAACCTCAAAATCAATATGTGTAAGTATTAAAAAATTTGTTTGACCAAAAAGATTTTAATGTAAAATAAAAAAGATTTTGTTATTTTTATTGTGAGTTTTCGAATGGAAAAAGTTAACGTAATTGAAACCGTTTGGATCCCAGTAGAAGGAAATGTAAATCTTGCAGCTAGAATATGGATGCCGTCAAGTGCTCGGTCTGCAGCTGTACCTGCTATATTAGAATATATACCATACCGTCGGCGTGATTTCACACGATCCAGAGACGAAGCTATACATAGAAAATTTGCGGAGGCAGGGTACGCTTCTTTACGAGTGGATATAAGAGGCAGCGGTGACAGTGATGGACTTATGCATGATGAATATAGCCCTCAAGAACTTCAGGATGGGCTGAAAGTTATTCAATGGATTGCCGACCAACCTTGGTGCAACGGTTTGGTTGGGATGATGGGGAAATCGTGGGGCGCCTATAATTCCTTGCAAATAGCTGCGTTACAACCTCCTGCACTAAAGGCAATTTTGCCCGTGATGGGAACTGACGATAGATGGAAAGAGGACATTCATTTTAGAAATGGTTTAATGGCTACAGATAATTTCTGGTGGGGTTCAATCATGCAGCTGATGAATACAAGTCCGCCAGATCGGGATATTGTTGGTAAAAAATGGAAAAAGATGTGGCTCGAACGATTAGACTCGATGAGCCTCTGGACAAAAAATTGGGCTGAAAACCAAACAAACTGTGAGATGTGGCAACACGGGTCAGTCAGCCATAATTACTCAGACATTAAAATCCCTGTTTTTTACATTACTGGATGGGGTGATTTATTTCGGGACACTCCATTTAGGCTGGCCGAACATTTAGAAGTACCTTTTAAATTAATCGTTGGCCCTTGGGCACATCTATATCCGCACGAAGCGGTGCCAAGTCCAAAAATTGATTTTATTAGTGAAGCGATAAGGTGGTGGGACTACTGGTTGAAAGGTAAAAGAAATGGGATAATGGATGAACCTCGCTTAGTCTTTTATGAGATTGAGAACAGTGAGCCAAAATCTTTTAACAAAGTTAGTAAGGGTAAGTGGATTACCGAAAAAACTTGGCCTTCAGCTAATATCACTAATCAAAAATCTTATCTACACGATATGAAACTTTCCCGAACTCCGTGTAAAGTTAAGTCTTTAGTAACAGTCAACTCTCCCCAGCACTACGGAATGTCCTCCGGCGATATCACTTCATTTGGCATTTTAGGAGATACGCCAATTGACTGTAGAAATGATGACGGGGGTGGCGTTACATTTCGATCGGCGCCTGCGGATTTACCGATTAGCATTCTTGGGCAACCTAATCTAAATCTCACACTTACTGCCGACCGAGCCCAGGGATTTGTTTCAGCTTTGTTAATTGCTGAGGCTCCAGACGGAACTCAGACACTTATAACACGGGGATTTTACAACTTGATGCATCGCCTTTCAGATAAAAGGGCTGACAAAATTTCTGTGGGTGACAAAATGAAAATCTCTCTTATGTTTCAGGGTATTTCTTTTAAGGTTCCAACTGGTCACCGGCTCTTGCTCAGGTTGGGCTCTACATACTGGCCAGTTATCTGGCCAAGTCCGGAAAATGTAACTTTAGCCTTTGAATTGGATGGCTGTGTACTCAACTTGCCAGTAAGAAATAAAGATGTTGTTGAGGATCGTGATCTATATTTTATAGAGCCTGAAAAAATTCAAAACTCAACGTTTTCAACCCTGGAAGCAGGAAGAGTTGAACGCGATTACAAAATTGATCTTACAACTGGTGAGGTAATACATAGAGTATTCATTGATGGTGGTGTGTTCGGACCAGTGGGAGAAATATTATTTAATGAAACAAATACTTCTTTTCATGATGTCTCTGAAAGGACTTATAGAATACATCCTAAAGATCCACTCTCTGCAAAGGCAGAAATGAAACAAACAAGGCGCATTAAAAAAGAAAATTTAGACATTTTTTTGGAAACATGGTCATTCCAAAAAAGTACTGCTGAAGATTTCATTATAAAAGCTTGTTGCAAATGTTGGGAAAACGGAAAACTAGTTCATTCAAAGGACTGGGACTATTCTGTGGCCAGAAACGGCATGTAAGGAATTGAGTGATTTGGCTTTTACTCCAACGCAATATGGAAAAATAAACGTTTTGGCTAAGAGTTTAGGGTTTTAAGCAAGTATCAGTTCTGAAAAATCCAATGGGTAATAATATTGACACGGATATTCCGGCCATCTCGTAAGCTAATTATTTCAACTTTTATGAAGTCATATTATTGCTTTTTTCCGGCCAAAGAAATTTTGTCTAACGTCGTCCCTGAACACGTATCCTGGCGTGTCTGAGTAACTGAAAATAGCCATAATACGCTCTTCCCCCTTTCCGACTGGGGTAACGCGATGAAGAGCTTTTGATCCATTAAAAATTGATAGTGTGCCTGCGTCCTGATCCACTAAATTTGTGTTGTACCGGGAACCGGAGACTATTGCTTGTTCATGTTCATTTATAATTTCTTCGTTTGGATGAGAATTTGGTGCAAATTCAAATTTTCCACCTACCTTTGATTTTTGTAACATGAGCGTTACAACCCCATCATTTGGATCATAATGCCAGCCTAACTCATCATTTTCTCTGCAAATTGTAACAATACAGCCAACCATTTGGTCGGCACACTTAAAAAATTTGTCTTTCTTTAGAACCTTTCTCAAGAATTTTGTAAATGGTTCAGACTCATAAAGTGATCTCAACTTTGATGTTTCTGGGAAAATATCAAATGCAATCGAATGCATTGATGCGCGGGTTTTCGCGGATTTCAAGCCACTTAAAGAACGGCTTGCACCAAAAGCTGATCTCCAATGCTCTCTATAAAAAGCTTTATCATTAAATTCTCTTATTTCCGCTAGCACCTCAGCAATAAACCGTTTTGTTACAAATTGTGGGAGCAAGCACAACGAACTTTTTTCTAACTGGCTATGGCAATCCTGCAGAGTGCCACGCCCGTTGACCTCGTTTAGACTAAGAATAGGATATCGGTTCAAATCAATTATACCGTTTA
>CAYMIR010000174.1:0-3114 GCA_964390655.1 uncultured Marinovum sp. | reverse complement strand
GCAGTCGGCATTCATGCACAATCGTAGAAACTCCATTCTTTGACAAAGATCACCACATTGTCCGCGGTATTAACCGCTCTATCCCTAAGTAGTTGTTTGCTTTAATCGAGGCCATGTAGAGTCTTCGTTTCCAAATAGTCCTCAAGACCCATCAAGCCACCTTCACGACCATTTCCTGATTGTTTGTAACCGCCAAAAGGAGTGCCGTATTCTATTCCACCACCATTAATATGAACAGCACCAGCTTTAAGCCTCGCAGCGATCCGCTCTTTGCGGTCTGGATCATTGGTTTGCAAATATGCAGCAAGCCCGTATGGCGTATCGTTTGCAATAGCTACAGCCTCATTTTCATCCTCAAAAGGAATTATTACGAGAACGGGTCCAAATATTTCTTCTTGAGCAATTCGCATATCATTCGATACATCCGAAAAGATCGTCGGTTTCACAAACCAACCCTTATCAATTCCTTCTGGTTTACCCATACCGCCAGCCAGCAATGTTGCACCTTCGTCGATCCCAACCTTGATCATCCTTTGAACTCGCTCGAATTGGATTTTATCAAATAAAGGACCAATATGACTACCTTCGTCGGCAGGATTACCAACATCTGTATTTTCCCCTGCTCGCTTTGCAATGCTAACGACATCATCGTAGCATGAACGTTCCACTAATAATCTGGTGGGCGCATCGCAGGATTGGCCAGTGTTGAACATGCACTCTTCTACAGAAGAGATAACTCGCTCCTCAAGATCACAATCAGCAAATACAAGGTTTGGCGATTTTCCGCCAAGTTCTAGTGTAACGCGCTTGACGGTGTCAGCTGCGTCACAAGTTACAGCAGTACCAGCTCGAGTTGAACCAGTAAACGACATCATCTGAATATCAGGGTGCCGGGATAATGCAGCTCCAACCACAGGGCCCTCTCCATTAATGAGATTAAATACACCTTTCGGGTATCCTGCCTCATTTAAAATTTCTGCATATATCATCGCAGAAATGGGGGTGTGTTCACTCGGTTTCAAAATACAGGTACACCCGGTGGCCAGTGCTGGCAGAACCTTTAAAGTTATTTGGTTTATCGGCCAATTCCATGGCGTAATTAACCCACAAACGCCAACTGGTTCATGGACCATGATATCGCCATTCTTTAACTTGGCTCGCTCATTATGTTCTTCCAGAGCATCAATAAAACCCTGAAGATGACCAACTGCAGCATCTGCTTGAGAACTCCTAGCCATTGTTATCGGGGCACCCATTTCCATTCGCATAGCCTGAGCTAAGTCCTCTAAGCGGCGCTCTGTAATCACCATTACACTTTTTAAGAGATCTAGCCGATCCAACTTACTTGTTTGGGAAAATTCATCAAACGCTGCATTTGCAGCTGCTACAGCAGAATCAACATCCTTTGCATTGCCAAGCGCGACAGACCCAATTGTTTCCTCTGTTGCAGGGTTAGTAACTTCCATAGTCCTATCCGAAATCGGATCTACCCATTCCCCGTTTATATAAAATCTTTTTAAATTTTCCATGTTTGTTTACTCCCAATTGAGCTTTGTTTTACTAATTATCTCTCTGGCTTTTGATCCGACTTTTTATAATGTCATAAAAAGGTTCAAACAAGCTTGCCGATGATATCAAGATAATTCCAGAAATTTCTCTTGCACCAAATGGCTCATTAGCAAACAAAGCAGCTGTTATGGAACCAAAAATAATCTCTGTCATCATCAGTAATCCAGCAAGACCAGGGCTGACATATTTCGGGCCCCATAGCGACGCAAAAGCCCCTGGAATTACTGCTATCGCCATGAATGGAATTAGCCACGGTAAGACAGAAAAAGCCTTTTCAATTGATGGCAACTGATTAGAAACTAATAAAAAGCATAGAATAAGAGATGTGATCATACTCCAGAAAAAGAACCCAATTGTCATGTCAATGGCAGAATGTTTTTGATGTTTACGTATGCGCACAATAGCGATTGCCCAAACAAACCCAGAAAGAATTCCCAACCAGTCTCCAATATTACTTGGAACAGGAAAATTCAGACCTAACCCAAAAATGACTAACATTCCAATTATGGCAAGTATTATCGCAACAATACGCTGCCATGTTATGGCTTCACGAAGAATTGCTGCGGCCAATAATGTACTCCAAACAGGGGTGAGGTAATAGAGAAGCATTGCTCGCACAACATCTGTGTAGAGAAACGCGAGTGTGTAACAAAACAAGGCAACACCCGAGAGAATTGCTGTGATTTGAAGACTCAAACCTTCTGCTTTGATCGCGTTAAACCGAAATATCGCTATCGGCAAAAGAATGGCCGTTGGTACAGCGAACCAAATTGCCGAACTCCATAACCCATGGATCCCAGCTTCATTTATAGCTCTCACTGGAATCCAAAAAATTCCCCAGATGGCACCTGCGTAAAGACAGGCGAGGCGAGCCAAGGCTATAGTTGACCATTTTCCCATTAATAATTCATGCCTGTGTGCAAACCTTATTTTCACTAACTATTTGTAAGTTAATGATCAAAGGGTAAGTTTTGTTTCAAACTTGCTTTAATCAATTAAAGATTTTTAACTACTTTTTTTAAAAATTACGAGAGAAATGATAAATTATATTATGATTAGGAAAAGCATTGATGGGGTATGATTACATAATTGTTGGTGCTGGTTCAGCTGGCTGTGTGCTTGCAAATCGTCTGACTGAAGACGGCCGGCATCGTGTTCTCCTAATTGAGGCCGGACCAAAAAATAACGCATTGTCTCTTAAAATTCCAGCGGCAGTCCTTAAAAATCTCCAAAGCACAAAGTATAACTGGGCCTATCAAGGTGAACCCGAACCTGAATTAGGAGGACGGACAATCACTCATGATCGTGGAAAAACATTGGGTGGATCCTCCTCTATAAACGGCTTGTGTTTCATTCGTGGTCATGCATTAGATTTTGAAGGATGGAGGCAGTCTGGATGCGGGGGCTGGGGTTATGGCGATGTCTTGCCATATTTCAAGCGCCTCGAAAATTACTCCGGAGGTGAGAATGAATATCGGGGTGTAGATGGTCCTTTAGCAGTTCATAGACCCAATCCACAAAACCCACTATATAAAGCGTTTATCG
>CAYMIR010000173.1:0-3187 GCA_964390655.1 uncultured Marinovum sp. | reverse complement strand
TTTCACCTCTAAAAAATAATGTCTGCCCTGAAAATTTTTCATCTATTTTGGGAAAGCTCAAAATCTCATGCATTTCTGAACTTAAAATATCAAGGTTTAATTTCCAACTTTTGGTTTTTAAATCTAACGACTGCGTAAAAAAGCTTTGCAACGATTTGTCCTCTACAAAATTAGATAGAGCCGCTGTAGCTTCTGATCTTTTCTCTACTTTTGATAGATCAACTTTCTGCATCGCCTCTATAAACTTTGACTGGTCATGTTCGTATTTTACGGGGGCAATGTCTGCTACAAGTAATCTATTGACGAGATTAGGGTTCTTTAATGCTAATACCATTGCAGCTTTCCCCCCCATTGAATGACCAATTATATCGGGTCTTATATTCAAATAAGTAATAACTTCGACGAGGTCTTCAGCCATATCGTGATAATTATGTGAATCAAACCAAGGGCTTTCGCCATGGTTTCTTAAATCAACGGCAATGACATGAAATTTATCTGATAACCGTTTGGCGATTACACCCCAATTTTTTCCAGACCCGTAAAGCCCGTGGATAATCATCAGTGGAGGAGAATTTTCAGCACCATGGGTTAAATAACTAAGCATTTAAACTTCATAATCTCCTGCTGACAAGTTTTCAAACTACAAATATAGGTGGGGGATGTGTGGACGATTTGCAATTACATTACCATCAGATGCGATGTCGCAGCTTTTTGACGCGCAGCCTGTTAATGATTTGCCTGATGTACCTAATTTTAATGTCTGTCCAACGAATTTCATTCATGTGGTTACTTATACTGGGTTAGGCAGAAAACTCGAAAGTTTGAGGTGGGGTTTTGTTCCTAATTGGTATCGGGAGGTGAATGGAGGCCCACTGTTAATAAATGCCCGAAGTGAAACAATTGCCAAAAAGCCTGCTTTTTCAAATGCGAGCCGGGCACGTAGATGTTTAATTCCCTGTTCTGGATTTTATGAATGGAGCAAAGATTTAGAGGGAAATAAAATACCTTGGTTTATAAGTAGAAATGACAATGCCCCCATGGTTTTTGGAGGAGTTTGGCAAGAGTGGAGTGATGAAAGTGGTAAAATTAAAACATGTGCAATTGTAACTACTGCTAGCAATAGTAATTTATCTAAAATTCATCATCGCTTACCGCTTGTTTTGGAGAGAAGTGACTGGGGCCTTTGGTTAGGTGAAGAGGGTCATGGCGCTTCTGTTTTGATGAAGCCAACAGATGATGAAACATTAAGAGCTTATAGAGTATCAAAAAATATAAATTCGAATAGGTCCTCTGGCCCAGATCTTATATCTCCAATTTAAAGTTGCACTTAGCTTTACGAATTTTAAATTATACCACTGCTATCGACTTGACGGTTAATGTCCATTCTACTATCACCAGAATTTGTTGAGCGGGTATGGTGAAATGGTATCATAAGAGCCTTCCAAGCTTAAGGTGCGGGTTCGATTCCCGCTACCCGCTCCAATTATAGCCAAAGTTAAGCAGTCTACCGATAGCATTTCCCCTCAAAACTTTTTGAATTTAAATCTATATTACAGAGACTTATTTTTAAGTTTAATGATATTGGATATTCGCGTAGCTGCCTTTTTACCACTTTCATATGCCCCATTGACCAGACCTGCTAAATCACCTGCCGTTGCCTCCCCTGCAAATATTAACTTTTCTGCAATAGGTTCATTTAGCAACTCACGCGCGCCGTAATAGCCTGGTTTAACTGCAGAATAGGAACCTTTAGTTAGTGGGTTAGTTGCCCAATCGGAAGCAAAGCCCTTCAGGAAATGCTTACGAATATTGAATCCAGATAAATTCACCAGTTTAGAGAGAGCGTACTCAACAACTTCGTCTTCGCCTTGCTTCGATAAGTTCCAGGCAAACCGCCCACCGATAAACCCAACTATGTAATCGTGTCCAGTTGGCCATGCTAAAAAATAGCAGCCGCTTCCAATATTTTCTGGCGCAATGTCATATTGCAAGAAACTATTCTCGGTAAATCCTAATCTATTTCCATCGAACAGAAGAGCAATTTTTACAAGAAGACCCATTTGAATACCATTAAGTGCCTTTAGCGTTTTATTAGGAAGTTTGGGTGTAAACTTTATTTTTTTGGACTTCAAAACACCAATTGAAACGGTACAAATGCAAGCCTTAGCCAAAATTATTCCCTTGGATGTAACAACTTTTACGCCTGATCCTGAATAATCTATCTCAAGTACATTTGTATCGAGAGCGATAGGAAAGTTGTCGTTTAATGTAGCTACTAAACTACCTAAGCCCTCTTTTACAATAAAACTTGGTTGGGATTCTTTTGTGTTCCAATATTCTGCTGTCGATATTTGATCTACATCAACAGCGTAATTTAACGCTCCCTCCCAATTCTGAAAACATTCACCATATGGAACTTTTGGAATTATATTTGATGCTGGTATATCTATACCTCGGCGGCCTGTATCTCGAAGAATTTCTTTTATTTTAATTTCAGATTTATTGTATTCTTTTACTGCTTCATTTGGAGATTTTTTACCGTCTCTCTCGAACATTTCGATTTTTGGGTTAGAGTGGTCAACGAGTGTAAAATTATTATTTTTACCTAAATCTGAGAAGATATTATCGTTTGAGCCTGAAATCCAAGAACAACCATGATCAAAGGGTTGGCCAAGAATATTACTCTCGGTGAAAGCTCGACCTCCAATACGTTCTGATGCCTCTAGGACTACATACGAAGTTCCTATTTCTTTCAGCTTTTTTGCTGCTGAAAGACCTGATGAACCTGCACCAATTATAACAATATCGGGATTAGTTGGAAGAGGTACACTCAAGGGCTTTATCTTCTTCTGGCTTTCGAATTTTAAAAGATGCTACAGCGCGGTTTCATACTATGCAACCTGCTGAAGTCAGGGAAAATTTTAACAATTTAGCCATAAATAATGTGTTTCTATATTTAGGCCTTCCTATTTTTCTAGACTCAGTACAAATTAAAGTATTGTATGAAGCTTAGACTATGAACTTAAAAAGGAAATTGGAAAAATGAGAAAAATTTTAAGTTACCTGGTGGCTGCAACTGCATTTTCATTAAGTGCTCCTGCATTCGCAGCAGACAGTGAACTGGTAGTGTTCGACTGGGGTGGATATGAAGACGAAATGTTCTTCCAAGATTATATGAAAAAATATG
>CAYMIR010000172.1:0-3189 GCA_964390655.1 uncultured Marinovum sp. | reverse complement strand
TAACATTCTCAAAAGCAATTTCTGGAACCCGTTGGAAAGCCTTTTCAGCTATTCTACAAGCTTTTTCTATTTTATCGATTTCTTCATTTGATTTTGTCATTCTGAGTTTTTTTACAATATCAAAATCGGACGTTAGTTTTACATTTTGAGATAATTTTTTAAGATCAGTTTGCGGCATTCGAACGAATGTCTCTGTTCCGCTTGGAATGCCAATATTTTTATTTTTTGCAACCTCTTCTAAAGTATCCGACAAAAGAGAAATACCATCATCTTTTAAATCGGGAGACGGCCATGTTCTAATGTCTTCTACCCAAGTCTTGTCCATCAAAGCTTGACCTATTGACGGAATAACAGCAATAGGTTTTCCCTGGGGAGGAATAATGAGGTACCAAGGTCTGGTTGGGCTTTCCCAAAATCTAGTAAGAAACCCGGTAAAATATCGCACACTTGTTTCAGTTGTAAGAAGCAAAGCATCAAGCCCATACTGTTGCATTAGTTGCTGAGCCTTCAGTGTTCTTTTTTCGAACTGATCAATATTGAAGCCTCTCATTCTGCAACCTCCGAGAGGAAGCAAAGACTTTGAGATTTAGAATTCATTTTTAAAATTTTTGCAACTTGGCTGTTCATAGCCGCTGCAACGCCTGCACCTCCCGAAGCAGTAGTTGCCAGATTAGAATAGGACATTTTTTCCAGGTTGCTGGTGACTTCATCATCATCGAGAGTTAAAAAAAAGTCTGCATCTCTAGCTAACCCATTTAGAGCTATAAATGATGGTTCTTTACAGTCTAAGCGTCCCATAACACTATCTGGTCCCTCTGTTAAAACGGGTCGTCCGAGTTCAATGCTTGCTTGTAGAGCCGGTGCAGCTGAGGGTTCAACAACTGTTATCACTGGTGTATCTCCCCAGATTTTTCGAATATGTGCTGCGACGGCTCCTGCCAATCCACCAACGCCAGCCTGTAGAAAAACATGAGTGGCCTTAGTTTTACACTGGGCTATAGCTTCGTCGGCCATCTGTAAGTAACCCTCCATAAGTTTCAAGGGTTTGTCTGTATAATTTTCCCATGAGCTATCAGACAAAAGAATCCAATTATTTTCTTCTGCAGCTTCTAAAGCTGCCGACATTGATGCGGCATAGTCTGAACCTTTTCGGACTGGAACGGCTCCCTTCTCACGCAGTCTATCAGAAAAAGTTTCTGGTACAGTTTCGGAAATAAAAACAACTGCGTTAGCCCCAAAAATTTTTGCTCCTGCCGCGAGGCTTAAACCATGATTTCCTGCACTTGCTGTTACGTAAGTTTTACCTTCCAAAGTCGTTGAGCAGGGGCTTTCCGTTAAATTCTGTGCATGACTTGCAATGACATAAGCAGCACCAAGCGCTTTAAATGAACCAAGTCCCATTCTTTCTCTTTCGTCTTTCACCCATAATTTGCCCTTAGGTAAAAAATTTTCTAATTCCAATAACGGTGTTTCAGAAGCGATAGGACACTTTTTTAATAGGCCAGAAACTTTATCAACGTCTGTAGATGGAAACGGTGCACTATCTATTATCTTATTTTTTTTTCTTTCTACGTTTTTAATTAACCGCATTTCATTCTCCAAATGAAAAGTTTCGTAGATTATATAACCATTCAACCCTATTCTATAACAAAGACGTATAACAAAAAACCTTTTAAGTATCTTTAGAAACTAAGTGGATAAAAACATATGAAAATATTATCAGTTGGTGAATGTATGGCGGAGTTTTCACCGGATAAACAACTTGGTAAATTTAATCTGGGTTTTGCCGGCGATACTTTCAACACAGCTTGGTATATTGCTAATAATCACTCTGATATAAATTCTTCTTATTTCTCAAAGGTAGGGGATGATGAAATATCAGACAGAATGCTAAAATTTATGTCAGATAATAGAGTTGATACCAAACACGTTAAAAAAGTCTCTGGCTCAACTATAGGTTTATATTTGATTTCACTGGTTAACGGCGAAAGAGCTTTTTCTTACTGGCGAAAGAACTCAGCTGCAACATTTCTAGGGCAAAACATAAATGATGTTGAATATGCTGTTAAAAAACAGGATATGATATATTTTTCAGGTATCACCTTAGCCATCTTAGACCCAATCTCTCGCGACAATTTATTTGCGTGCTTAAAATCAGCAAGGCGTACAGGGAAGAAAATTGCATTTGACCCAAATATTCGACCAAAACTTTGGAATGACAAAAAAGAAATGTGTGATGTAATTATGGCTGGGGCAAACGTGAGTGATATAATTTTGCCTTCATTTGAGGATGAAGCAACTTGGTTTTCAGATGCTGATCCAATGTCAACATTGAAACGTTATCAAAAAGTTGGAGCTGAAACAGTAGTTGTGAAAAACGCAGGAGAACCAGTTTCATTTATTTCAAATCAAGGCATAGGAACTCATTCGGTCGAGCCTATTGAAAAAGTTGTCGATAGTACGGCAGCCGGGGACAGTTTCAATTCTGAAATATTAGTTGGCATATTACGTAAAATTCCGCTTACTGAAGCCATTATTAATGGTGCAAACTTGGCTAAAAAAGTAATAATGGGGCATGGTGCACTAATTAAAAGTGAGATTTAGCTTTAGTTAAATTCTTTGATAAAAGCTAATAAAACCACATAGATAATGTACTTGATTGTAATAACATAATAATATGGGCTATTATCTATTGTTATGAATTTCTGGGGCTTAACATGCTTTTAAAATTGACTAATGTTATGTTTTTGGCAAAAAGTTTGGTTTTTTTGTGTAGCCTTGCTTGGGGACAAGATGCCGATACGGATTATGACCCACTTCTTCTTTTTCCTGATAATAATCTTAGTTCTGAACTTAATGAAAATTTACCAGCAATAGAGGTGGTAAAGAATTTGGTTCTAAGCGAAATAGATGATTATCCATATATTATCGGACGATCTAATTTTGTTAATTTTGGAGAGTGTACCAAAGAACTAAGAAACATGTGGAGCGAGATTGCTGCTGAAGGTGAAATCTTCGCTTACCCATTTTCAACCTCTGAGTTGAGACTGTATAAAGCAACTCATTTAGAAATCCACTATTGTAACAGTAGTGAAATGATAGTTTTTATTGATGAGAACAAACTGGTACCACCGCTTTGGCAAATGAACAAGTTGTTGATTGAAGGTTGGAAAGATGACATTGAGCTAG
>CAYMIR010000171.1:0-3223 GCA_964390655.1 uncultured Marinovum sp. | reverse complement strand
GGATTTGATTATCACCGAGTAGGGAAGCGGTTACACCCGTATCAGCTGTAAAAGTATTGATTGTATCAACCAACTGAGAAAAATCATTACCGTAGAAAGTCTCATCTATATCAATTTTTGTAGAATCAATATTCAGACTGAAGACCATTCTTCCTTCAGGACCGGTGGAAGGTAGTTCGATGACGGCAGATCTAGCATCCTTAAAAATATTTGAAGAAACGTTACTATTTAAATCAATTTCCAAACTGCTTATCAAATCATCAATAACTTCAAATACTGAAAATGAGCCATCTTGATCCTGAATATTATCAAATACCTCCAAGCCAGAAAAATTCTGTTTCACAGCTAACCCTTGGGTAACCTGCAACTCTTTTGATAGTGACGACCCTAAATAATTAACTTCGCCATCAGAGTTAATTTCAAATGGTTTATCAACTCCAGAAATCCCACCAAACAAATTATTCCCAAAAGTATCTTTTTGATTAGCCACATCCAATATTTCTAATTTAACCATCTGTGCTTCCAGAATGAACTGTTGCCTCTCTTCAGGAAGTAAGGTGTCATTTGCACTTTCAACGGCTAATTCTTGAACCCTGATAAGTAAATTTTGAAGCCGATCAAAAGCTACATCTAAAAATTCTAAATCAGATTGAGCTCGCTTTGAATTACTTAGAAGTTGGTTAGTTTCAGATTTTTTTTCGTCCGCTGCGCTCAATTTGGAAATATCTCGAATATCTTTTGCTAGCGTAAGTTCAGCTTCACCCGTACCAACTTGGCCCTGGAGAGATTTTAGCTCATCATTTATTTTAGAAAATAACGCGCTGTTATTGTCAAAAAAACGTGTTGTGCTTACGGACATTTATCATTCTCCAAATCACATGAACCTCAAAAGAGTGTCTACCATCTCTTTTGCTGTACTTAAAACTTTTGCCAATGCTTGATATGCCTGTTGCTGCTCCAACAGCCGTGCCGCTTCAGTATCTAAATCAACACCAGAAAATTCAGATTTTCTATCAACTGCGGAGTCATACAATATTTTGGCGGTTTCCAAACCTTGTTCACTCGAGCGAAGATTGAAACCAACATCCATAACCAGATCGTTATAGAGTTGACTATAACCTCCTTTACCAGTGGAAGTTGATGCTTCAGCTAATTTTACCAAATTTAAAAGATTTGAAGCATCATCTTTTCTAGTTGTTGAATTTGTAACATTAAATGTGTCGCCATCGGCTAATTTTCCATTAAATTGCCACTCAAAATTCCTAAAAAAGAAGTTGTTACTTCCGCTTAATTCTCTTGTACCTAAATAGTCGCCTGATGAGCTATCAAATAGTTCAACAGTATTACTCGTATCTACTGAAGCTCGAACGGTAATTTCCCTCTTGTCTATTTCACTTTGAGAGACTGTTGAATCTCCCATCAAAGAGATTTTACCAGTTCCTTTTGCATAAACGATTAAGTCTTCACCTGCTAAGGCATCCACATTAAATATCTCATTAGCAAGTGACTTTACTTCAGCTGAAGTCGTCACCCTCTCATTATCATGGTTTGATACTTCAAACCCACTCTGGCCTAAAGTTAGCTGAGAGCCTGAAGTCAGAATTCCAAAAGTTGTTGAGTTATCATTTGCCTTTAGTCTGACATCTAGATCAGCGGTTGATTGATCTACGCTGACCACCAATCTACCCTTGTTATTGCCTAAATCTTCTATCGCAACGCTGATGCCAGCAATGGGAGCAGCCGGCGAGACTTTTGGAACAGCAGCTGGGTCAAAGTCTAAATCAAATGAAGTACTCCCTGTGAGAACTTGAGCAAAATTTAACTGTGCAGCCTGCGTTAAATCAAATTCTTTACCCATGATTGTTGTAACAGTTGTGCCCGCTACATTATCATCCAAATGGAGTGCAGATTTCTGTGTAGCAGAATTATTCTCAGACAATCGAAGACCATCTCCAGATAAAATTCCATCTTTTGCCGAAGCATATAGCCGAAACCCAGAGCCAGAATTTTCAAAGCCAAGATATATCCTATCCTCTTCTGGACCAGAGACATCGAAAGAAGTTGCCCTTACAAGCCGTTCAAGAGCATCAGCCTGAGATAAGGTCTCTTCATCTATTATGACATTAGAGCCTTCAACTGTGTATGAAAGATCATTCTTTAAAACTGCAAAATAAGATTGGTCACCAAGCTGAAACTCGATTGTACTTCGGTCTTCAGGAAAACCATCTGCAAATTCAAACTCATTACCGACAAATTTTGTTTGTATCGAAGAAGTCCGCAGTTCAGAAACCAATGCCTCCGAAATGGCAATTGCGGACAATTGATCCACAGATTTCGGCTTGATCGTGACAGTGTTTTCTTCATTAGTATTATCAGTTGACATCGAAAATTTATAAGAACTGGAGGCTGCGACTGTGCTGAAAAGATCAGCATCGTGATTATTAGCGTCAACCGAATTAAAAACGGAAAATTCGTACTCTGTCGAGTTGGACGCCTCATCATGCTTTTTTTGAACAAACCCACTAAGAAATTCAGAATTAGAGTTATCAGCAGTGTTTATTCCAGAGTTAACCTCAAAAGAAGCCGTGCTAGTCAATCGAATTTGTCCCCCGGAGATTATATATTCACCAGAGGCAACCGATAGTGGAATTGCAGCAGCTGCAGTGTCAATTACTTCGCCGAATTCATCTAACTGCCTTACAGAGATTGCCGATGCATCGGAAGTTACAATATTCCTAGCAGATATGTCATTTCCATCACTTTTCTGTAGGATAATGGCGCCACTTCCAGAAGCAAAGGCTAAAACTCCTGATGTATCAAAATGACTATTTATTTCGCTAACGAGATCCGAAGTGCTCCCATTTGATACAGAGGCACTGATTTCTATGGCTTCAGCATTATCACCAATTAATTCAAATTGAATAGTTACATCACCAATATTAAAAAGTTCTATTTGGTTAAAAGCTGACGCATTCAACCCGTATTGAGCACCTGCCAGATTTAATCCGTCGGCTATATTTCCAGCCATCATACCCGATTTTGCTTCGAAAGTAATACTAGCTCCAGCTGAAGTTGAAATTTCCAATGGATCGGCCATAGCCGCGCGCTGAGTAGGATATGCAGCGTTTGCTCCTACACTTAAATTTGAATTTACTGCGGTATCTAATCCCAACCCAGAAATAGAGGTAACGAAGTTCCCAACGGTTGTAAGTCTTTGAATATC
>CAYMIR010000170.1:0-3228 GCA_964390655.1 uncultured Marinovum sp. | reverse complement strand
ACCGATGCTATGAACAAAGCTGATATTACGACACCAATAGGTGATAATCCCGCAAGCATTGCCACAATTATCCCTGCGTAGCCAAACCCTGGGGATAAATCTGATGTGAGATAACCCTTCAAACCAGCAACCTCACTGACGCCCGCCATACCTGCAAGAGCTCCAGAAATCAAAGCTGCGCCAAATATTGTGCGGTTGACCTTTATACCAGCGTGCCGAGCAGCAAATACATTCTCCCCAACAGCGCGTAATTTAAAACCCCAAACAGATCTCGCCAACATAAATTGCGCTATTAAAGCACACACAACGGCAATCACTAAACCTGAATGCACTCGCATTCTTTCCATTAAAGGAGGTAACATTCCCTGATCAAGAATTGGAGAACTTTGAGGCCAACCCAGACCCATTGGATCTTTCAAAGGACCTTCCAACATATACTGTAAGAAAATAATAATAATAAAGTTCAATAATAAAGTGGTCACGACCTCATCAGCGCCATATCTTGTTTTCAATACGGCTGGTACTACCATTCCCACAGATCCTGCCGCACAACCAAATGCTATAATTAAAGGGACCAAAATAAACCCAGGTGCCTCTATAAAACCCGTTCCAACCGCAACAGCTGCCATTGCTCCAAGATATAACTGCCCCTCTGCTCCAATATTCCAAAGTTTAGCTCGAAAAGCCAATGCAGCTGCCAAACCTGTAAACATCAAAGGCGTAGCTCTCGTTAGCATTTCTGAAAAAGCAAATTTGGACCCAAATACTCCTTTGACCATTTCAACGTATGAAATTAAGACGGGCGCCCCAGCTAGCCAAAGCGGAATAGAGGCTAAAATTAGCGCTACAAATGCAGACAGGATAGGTACTCCATAACTAAAAACAGCGGAATTTGTATTTCTTGGCTCTATCCTTATCATGCCGCCTCGCCCGCCATCATTAAGCCAAGAGTTTCCCTATCATGCGTTTCAGCTGTTCTAAGCTTGCCATCATAAATCACCATAATTCGATCTGACAAACTTAAAATTTCATCTAAATCTTCAGAGATCAGGATAACACCAGAACCCCTTTGGCGCGCCTCTAATAGACGATTAGCTACATCTGCAGCAGCGCCCATATCTAAACCCCTAGTTGGTTGATTTGCTAGTATCAATTTTGGAGAAGCCTCAAAAACTCGAGCCAAAATTAATTTTTGAATATTACCACCTGATAGTAAGCGTGCCGAAGCGTTTGGACCCGGCCCTCTAACATCATACTTTGAGCTTAAATCTGAGCAATGCCTCATTATAGCCTCGTGATTAAGCAAACCACGGCTTTGAATCTTACCACTATTTAAATCTTCTATTATCATATTTTCCGCAACGCTCATCTGGCCAACGATACCATCTTTATGCCTATCTTCTGGTATTCGCCCGACCCCGGCCTGGATTATATTAGACGGATCATTTGTGAGAATATTTTTGCTATCAATCTTAATTTTACCCGAAGACGACTTTACCAAACCAGATATAGCATTTGCCAGTACAGTCTGACCGTTCCCTGAAATTCCGGCAATTCCTAAGATTTCATGCTTGTTCACTGATAGACTTATGTTAGAAAGGCTTTCTCTCTTGGAAGAACCAGAAATAGTCAAATTATCCACTTCTAATACTGGGTCTCCAACCTTTAGTTCCTTTTTTGAGAATACTTTTGTTTCTTCTCCGACCATCAACCGCGCTATTTTTCGCTCGTCAGCTTCCGTGCTTGAAATTTCGCCCACCTTTCGACCGTGGCGAAGGACTGCAATTCTATTTGAAAAAGCCAAAACTTCACGCAATTTATGAGAAATAAAAATCACTGAAAGCCCATTTTTTGTCATGGCCGTAATATTCTCAAATAACTTATCAGCTTCTTGTGGCGTAAGAACCGCTGTTGGTTCATCAAGAACAAGAATTTTTACGTCCTGATATAGAGCTTTTAAGATTTCAACACGTTGTCTTTCACCCACCGTCAACCTGCCAACGGAAACATCCATTGGAGCGACCAATCCACTATCGTTCATAATTTTTTGAACTTTTTGTATCGCTTGCGACTTGTTGCGTCTTAAGTGAAGAAACTTCTCTGAGCCAAGCATTATGTTATCGAGGGCGTCCAAATTTTCCGCTAAGGTAAAATGTTGGTGAACCATACCAATCCCAGCAGCAATAGAAGCTTGGGGGTTACCTAGTTGTAACGGCTTAGCATGCCCTGACCCATCAATTATATCTATTTTGCCGCTATCTGGCATGTAGTGACCAAACAACATGTTCATTAATGTTGTTTTACCAGCTCCATTTTCACCGAGTAACGCAAGTACTTCACCTCTAAAAAGTTCTAAACTAATTGCGTCAGCCGCCCGGACAGAACCAAAGCTCTTTGACAAACCGTCAAGAATTAATACAGGAGAAGAAGTCATACTATAAATGGTCGGCACAGATTAGTGCCGACCAATAAAAAATTAACCGTCAGATTGAGGCCGAGCATCATTCACGTTTACTCGGAATAAACCGTCTAGTATTTCTTGCTGTTTTGCTTTCACCGAAGTTGCCACATCAGCTGGAACAAGGCTCTCATCCATTACCAGAGATCCGCCACCGTAGGCCATAAAGCTGTATTGTCCATAGTCCGCTGCTTCGAAGTTGCCTGATACAACATTTGATATGGCTTTGTCTATTGTTGCTTCCATATGCCATAAAGCAGAGGCCAAAATAGTTCCGGGGTAATCACCAGAAGTATCTATAACATTGCCAATGGCCTTAACGCCTCTTTCAACAGCAGCATCTGATACACCAAAGCGTTCCGCATACATTATGTCGGCTCCAGCATCCATCATAGCAAATGCGCTCTCTTTTGCTTTGGGTGGGTCATACCAGCTATCTATAAAGTTCACCATAAACTTAACATCTGGATTTACGTCTCTAGCGCCATCCATAAATGCATGCATTAAACGGTTAACTTCCGGAATAGCATATCCGCCAACCATACCGATTTTATTCGACTTAGTCATTGAACCAGCAATCATTCCAGACAGGTATGATGGCTCATGAATCCAGTTATCGAATACAGCAAAATTTGGTCCAACCCCTCCAAATGAAGAGCCCATTAAAAATGCAGTATTTTGATAATCTTTTGCAACTTTTCGAGCAGCTCTCTCCAAACCAAAGACTTCCCCCACTATGAGTTGTTGTCCCTGCTCTGCATATTCACGCA
>CAYMIR010000169.1:0-3283 GCA_964390655.1 uncultured Marinovum sp. | reverse complement strand
TAAATTCAGGTGTTAATTTTTTTACACGCTGATCAATTAAATTTATGATTAAACCCTGAGACACCGGTTCACCGTTATCATCGCTAGTAATCGATGGAACTTGGTTAGCAAAAGATTGAGTTAGTACTAATGGTGCCCGAAGATTACTCTCAATATGACGATCCCAGCTTTCACGGTTTGCAGTCCAGATATTATCATATTCAAATATAGAGGCATTGTTTATTAGACAACTTATCGGCCCACCTAGCTTTTCACTGGCCCGTGTAATTAGCTCTCGCACTTCTACTTCTTTTGTCAGGTCAGCGCGGAGGGCAAAGGAGTTTTTTCCAGTTTTTGATTTAATATATTCAACAAGCTTATCAGCGCTACTTTCAGATGAATGATAGTGAATAGCAACTTCAAAGCCTCTTTCAGCAAGAAATATTGCCATTTCCTTGCCTAACCTTTTTGCTCCTCCTGTAACTAGCGCTCTCATCTAATCTCTTTTCATTTTAAAATAACTGCCAGGTAGTTTATGTATAATGCGACAAAAACAAAGCCATACAAGCGATTAAATTTGATATTTAATAATATAAATGGTGCTATTAGTATACTAGCTCCAAGCATGATCCAGAAATCGAACTTTATAAAGATTGGGTCGACGGGCACTGGGAAAATTAAAGAAGTTATCCCAATAATCGCGAGTAAATTGAAAATATTCGATCCAATTAAATTTCCTAAGACGACGTCTGCTTTTTTTCTCACAAAAGCAACGAATGTGGTTGCTAACTCTGGTAGTGATGTGCCTATTGCAACTAATGTAAGGCCTACAACCGCATCACTCACACCGTAGCCTTTCGCTAGTGCAGAAGCATTGGTGACGAGTAGATCGGCGCCTAAGGGCAAACCTATTACACCCAAGGTTAGGAAAAAGATTATTGTCCACCATGAGTGCGATATTCTTTGCTGAAATTCCAAAATTTCACCATTTAATGCTTTTTTACTGTTTTGCCTAAACGTATCGAATAGAAAAAAGGCCAGTAAAGATAGTAATACAACTCCATAAACCCAAGAAAAGCTACCACTCATTCCAAACATAATAAACAAAACAGATGCTGCAATCATGAAGCCAAATGATCGTTTCGTATCTGTGATATTGTTTTTCAAGCCCATTATCAAAGTAGGTAAACCTAAAACTAACAGAATATTAGCAATATTAGATCCAACTACATTACCCATAGCCAAGCCAGGTGATCCGCTCAATGTGGCTTTTATAGCCACTATCAGTTCGGGCGCAGATGTTCCAAAAGCCACTACAGTAAGCGATACAAGTAAGGCTGAAACGCCCAATGTATTACTTAGCTGGATAGCTCCTTTAACTAAAAAGTCTCCTGAGATTAACAAAAGAAGCAGACCCAAAAAAGAAAGAGCCCAAAACATTAAAAAATTTCATGTTTAGGAACAACCACAAGATTTTCCAATCTTCAGTTGACCACATTTACCACAGCGTAACTTTTTAGATCTACCTGGCATAAGAATATTAGCTTTCCCAAACATTGCTAAAACTATTAGCAAAATTAAAAATAAAATAACAATTTTGATAATCATTAGAGACCAAACCGACCAAATGCAGCGCGCTCCTCAAAATAAATGCCAGCCTCATTTATCAAATCTACACCAAAGCGCTGCAAAAAATTCTTTTTTTGGCCATAAATTTTAATTCGGGTTTTCTTACCAAATTTTTCTTTTATTACGATGTCAAGATGTCCTATGCCATCAATAAGCCCCAATTGTTCGGCTTTTTCACCCAACCAGATTTCGCCTGTAAAAATATTATCTTCCTGGATGAGTTTACCATTGCGTGCTTTTTTAACATACTTGATAAAGAGTTCGTGCATTTCACTCAGTATTCTTTTAAGCCGCTTTATATCTTCGGGCTTTTCTTTTTTAAAAGGATCGAGCATTGATTTCGACTTACCTGCTGTGTGTACTCTCCGTTCTACGCCATATTTATCGATTAATTCTTGGAAACCAAATCCGGCGGAAATAACTCCGATAGAGCCTATTATCGAGCCAGTATCTGCATAAATTTCATCTGCAGCGCAAGCAAGCCAATACCCTCCCGAAGCGGCCACATCCTCAACGAATGCGAATACTGGCATTTCGTTTTCTTCTGCTAAGCGCCTTATTCGAGAACTTATTAAAGAGGATTGGACTGGGGATCCGCCTGGCGAATTAATTAATAGTGCCACTGCTTGATGCTGCCCTTTCTTGAAAGCTTTTTCCAAAATTGGACTTAAAGTCTGGTCGCACAAGCCGGCACGAGCTCCCGCAGAAATTACGCCAGACATCTTAACAACGGCAACACTTGGCTTAGACGGTAAGAAGGGTATTTTTAATTTCATGTTGAACACATAATCTTTGGTTATCAATCAAACAAGGGATCCATCAACTTTTTTGTGATTATTGCTTTACTCGCCAGCCAGTATTGAAAATCCAAGCAACAATTAGAACGCAGACAACAGTAAAAGAACTTATTGCCAAAAGACTTACAAAAATAGGCACATCGGCATTTCCAAAAAATGACCACCTAAAACCTGAAACCAAATAAACCACGGGATTGAATAATGTAATTGTTTGCCAAATTGGTGGCAGCATAGAAACTGAATAAAATGAGCCCCCAAGAAATACTAACGGCGTTACAACCAATAAAGGTACCAATTGCAATTGTTCAAAATTTCTTGCCCAAATCCCTAAAATGAATCCTAATAAAGAAAACGATATACAGGTCAAAACCAAAAATAAAATCATGGCGACAGGATGCATTATTTTTAAATCTACAAAAACCGCTGCAGTAGCTAAAATAACAAGACCGATAAAGAGGGCTTTAGTAGCAGCAGCACCAACATATCCCAGAAGTATCTCGAAATAACTTACGGGAGCCGACAAAAGCTCATAAATTGTTCCTATAAATTTTGGGAAATAAATACCAAAGCTTCCATTTGAAGTCGCTTGCGTCATGACTGATAGCATAATCAATCCAGGAACAATAAAGGCTCCATAACTTATTCCTTCAACCTCTTGGATCCGACTGCCTATAGCTGTACCAAAAACTACAAAATAGAGGGAGGTAGATATTACTGGCGAAACAAAACTTTGTAGTAGAGTTCTAAAAAACCTGGCCATTTCAAAGAAATAAATTGCTTTAACTGCTTGGAAATTCATTCTGCTTTCTCCTTAACCAGATTGACAAAAATTTCCTCTAAAGAGGATTGATCTGTTTGGATATCACGTAAATTTATTC
>CAYMIR010000168.1:0-3316 GCA_964390655.1 uncultured Marinovum sp. | reverse complement strand
TGGTAAGCCAAGAACCGTAACAACTTCTGCGGCAGTTAAGTTTCCCTCCTGCATTAAGGTTGTTGTAGGTGTTAGCATCGATGAGTTCTGTGGGGCCTTTAGAATGACACCGTCCAGAACGACCCCAGATGAACTGTCAACTGTACTGACATCGGTAATCGCGATAATAGAGAAATTTTCTTGGGTTGATGTTAAGGTAAAATCACCATTTACATCAGATCGAGTGGACGGCTCTTTTGCATTGAAACCGGAACCGTCATCATAGAGTTCATCGCTATTATAGTCGAGAAACACAAAAGCGTCATAAAGAGGTCCTTTTTGCACATTACCGTTAACGGTTATTCCAGAGCTTCCAGAGCTACCAGATTTACCGCCGCCGCCACAGGCTGCGAGGGTCAATAAAGCCAGTGGGGATAAGCTAAGGCCCAATTTGTTTTTGCGCATATCTTAATCACCAATCGTTGATGCGAGAATTCTCAAGCCTTTTGCAGCAAAATTCATGCCACTCAGCTGACCAAAAATCAAACTTTTCCAAAGTCATACTATAAATATTTGTATGATTAGTAACGATTTATTTCAAATTTCGGAAACTAAAATGGCGTATGGAGTTTGGTGGAGTATTCTAGCCGAAAGGCAATTAATTTTTTCATTATCGTTTTTTTTGTTATCAGAATTGTTAAAGCCTTCCAGGCTCTTACATTGACTTGTACTCTGAATGATCACATGATCACTTGTCCAATAATTTTTTTCTCCTTTGGTTTTGTATGATTGGTTTGATATCAAAGGAGCCGGTGCATCTTGATGTTTAAATCGAAAAAATACATATCCTATATGTTTTTAATAATTGGCTTTTTATTATTGAATGCTTGTGATGATCATGGAATTTCGACCGACAAAGTGATTAGCGAGGATGAGATTATTGCCTCGCAAGAATTAAAATTAAGGAAATATTATAATCGCTTAGAAGAACGTAAATTATCATTAGGCTTATTGCGCCAGGATGGCGGAGGGACTGATACACCATTTGATGCGGGGGATATCGTAGAAGCATTTGAGCAACTTGCTTTTTACAACGAATACAAGATCGGTGAAAATCAACTTTTACCCAATACGGACATGGTCAACTTAGGGAAATGGAACTCAAATATAAATATTTCTATGCGTTTTGGAAATTCTGTAGCTGCCAAACAAAAAGACAAGGACTTATTGGAAATCCACAATTTGCTATCTATTTTATCTGAGGCAACCAAACATAAAATAAAAATATCAAACAAAAATATAAATATGTACATTGTCGTGGGTAATCAGAAAGAAGTTGCGGAACTGACAAACAAAATTGGTGCAAAATTACCCGAATTTGATCCAAAAAGAATTCCAATTATTACTAAGCTTCCCAAAGATATCCACTGTTTGGCGATGACTTCCATGAGTGCAGGGCCAAATTCAGAAATTAAGTCTGCCCTTATTATTATACGAAGTGAACTGCCGAAACTAATGCGCACAGCCTGCTTTCATGAGGAAATAGCTCAAAGCCTTGGTCTAACAAATGACAGTCATCTAGCAAGACCATCTATTTTTAATGATGATGATGAGTTTGCAACACTGACCAAGCTTGATAAAATTTTGCTACAAATTCTATATGATAACCGGCTATACTCAGGAATTTCGAGGCAGAATTCTTCTCAACTGGTAAGGCAAATCGCCAAAGATATCGCTAATTCTCTAAATAATTGAAATAAAGTTGATATAATTCTTACAGTATTCAATTTCTAATCATTCATCAAAATTCTACTTTGTAGAGTGCGTCTACTAAGTAGGTTGTATCTTCAGCAATCTTATCTACACCTAGAGTAAAGAAAAGCGCTGACATGGCATTTTTATCTTGCATTGTGAAACTAAGAGTGGCTCCCTGGCCGCAATGGCTTGTGATAGTGTCTCTGGCAACGCGCTGGCAAGTAACTCGTGGCTTGAATGATAGTATTGAGTCTTTTGACTGATAAGCATCTTTAAAGTCCAACGATTTTCGAAAATCTGGAGAAAATACAAAACTCAATTGGGTCACGTTGCTAGGGGCAACTAATTCATTTGAATCTCCAGCTTCAGAAGTAACATCAAACTTAGCGTCCTGGGAAGAAACGGCACTATAATCAACAGCGAGCGTCGGTCGAATTTCCCAGCCATCAAAAGGTAGAGAACCTGTGGCTGCAAGGCCAGTGGCTCCCAAACGGCTTATGTAGTTTGACTCTGCTGTAATGGAAGTCGTATTCAACTCCAATTTATTCGACACAAGCGATCCTGCTATATAACCATCTATAAAAATATCCTCTGAGATATTATGAACAAAATAACCACCAAATTGAAGCGATACTGACTCTATAACTGCTTCTATACCTGTCGTATTTGCATCTGTTTTTGAGTACTTGCTCAACGAAGCGCCCAAAATACGACCGACTGTCAAATCATTTGATTTTTCCCGCTCAAAAATAACTTGGCTTGACGTGCTTCCTGTCTCAGCAGAGTTTTCTGATTTCGTGTAGCTGAACTGCGTTCCTGTATAACGAGTTGTTCGTCCGTCACCAGAATGATGAACGCCATTTATTTGCCCTTTGGCAATTGTCCCACGGGTTGAAGACCTTAAATCAAATGAAGATCCATTAGGTCTATCAATTGAACCTGCTTCAGCAAGCAGATCAGAGTTGGTAGAGATCGAGTCTTTGTCTGTTTTAACACCAAGACTTTTCCTAGAAAACTGATCGATAGGGTCAGAACGGGAACTGGTTATACGATTAGAAATGAAACGGTCTCTTGCGGATGAAACAGCTATCTTTGTTATGTTTACAAAAATATTGATCTGTTTAGTCGTGTTCGACTTCATTGTAGTGCTAACTTCATCCTGTACTTCCGCAAACCCCTCTTTTGGTGTCTTTAGACGTGTTACGAAATTTAGGGCTGTATTATTTGTTATACCCGCATAAGTATTACCCGCTGCATCCTTAATAGAAGTGGCAGGAATTTGAATATAATAAGCAGAATTATATTTTAAATCAGCAACAGGATTCAAAGTAACTGTTGATCCTGAAATGATTGATGAGGATACTGTAAAAGATTCAACTAGAAGCCCGTTTCCCTCGAATAACTCTATGTTTCCAGATCCCGCGACAACATTTTCGTTAAAATTTAAAATAATATCCTGATCTAATTCAACATTCGATGCGTTATCTGCGGGTGTGCTAGACAGTAATGTAGGCGCCTGAACATCGATAAAGGTTATAGCGGCTGTATCTGTGATGGCAGCGCCGTCGAGTGTTCCGGAGAT
>CAYMIR010000167.1:0-3326 GCA_964390655.1 uncultured Marinovum sp. | reverse complement strand
TAGTTAATCCAAGAAAGATTACTAGAATCCCAATCACGTATCCAACGGGCCGCATATCAATCATAGCAATACCGTTGATTGCAGTAAACGTGACTGTCAAGTCCTATTAGGATTATCCGCGATGCACCAGAGTAGCAAACTGATGAGGATCAATTGAAACGGTTTCGAAAGTTGAACCTTCGGTTAAAATTGATATCGCGTCATGACTATGTAAACTTTCCTGATGAGAAGCTATTATGCGGAAATCGCCAATGCGTTCATCACTTTTTAAAACCTTACAAAAAAGTCTGGCGGCATCTTCTACAAAGATAGGGTTGGCAGCATTGAGCTCAGCAAAGGCTTGCTCATCTTCTCTCTTAACCATAACCTGCGTTTCGGTTGGTACGGCAGCCCGACAAGTTTCAATCAAATCCTCGAACCACAAGCGTTCAGACCCTGCTAAAACAGCCGAAATTCGCGCCACAGAGCGTTGTGAGTGTGGAGTAGCTAGTTGCCTTCTCGTTTTTCTTGCATGTTCACTTAATTCTAAAGAACACGGACATGTCGAACTATAAACGTAGTCTATGTGGACAACTTTAGTTCTGACACCATTCCGATCAATTAACTCCAGTGATATATCATAATATTGATAACCTGCCAAATTAGATCGCAGGCTATCCACTTGCATCGGAAATGAAAACTTCATGGAAATTCTAGCATCAAAACTTTCCAAATCTGTTTTATAGTCGTCTAGCGCTGCCTCTATGACAGAAAAGCTGAACTGCTCTTCTGAGTGTTTGTAAAAACTACGCATTATACGCGACATATTAATGCCTTTTTTGTCAGCGCCCAAACTAACTGACCCAGTTACCGAGGTTTCCAAAACTCTTTCGCCAGAACTGCGTAATCTATATCTTATAGGGAGCTTGAAATTAGAAATACCAACATGCTGGATGATCTGGTTCGCACCTTTGATTAAAGAGCTAGGACCATTCTGCAAATCAGGTAGAGACGCTTTGTACGCACCATCCAGTTTAAAATCATCTGAATACTTATCGGTGAGTTCGGGATAATGCATCCATAAGCTTGCAACCTCAGGGGGTGTCACATTCTTATCGGAGAGGTCTAATTTACCACCTTGATCTCTCCATTTTTTTAACACTGATAGCGCTTCGTCGACATCAGAATCAGAGATTTCCGACTCTAATTTGCGGGTATGAATGTTCATTCCGGACCCCTTTTCAGTAACTGACCCTGATCAATTGTGTAAATTTCACTTTACTATATACGATCAATGATACGCAACAATTTAAGTTACAGATCAATTAAATCGTATTTAAAACTGACGAAACGTCATTTATGAGAAAATCAGTATCTTCCAATTCTCGCCCAAGGACTTATTTTTTATCATCATTATCGAAATCACCATATTTTGACAAAACTGGATATTGAGAGGCCAGAAATACTAATAATGCTACACTTAACCCAAAAGTTTTAAAATAAACCCAAACTTCAGTTGAGAATGTTCTCCAGACAAATTCATTTAAAGCCGCTAAAAAAAAGAAGAAGCCGGTAATTCTACGACTTATTATCATCCAGCCTTCGTTGTCCATGGGAAGCATGGTTCCCATCAATGACTGTAAGTAAGATTTCCCTCTAAATAAACCAAAAAGAAGTATAGCACCAAATAGAAAATACACGAGTGTTGGTTTCATTTTAAAAAAGCGATCATCGTTAAAAAGAATAGTCATTCCACCAAAGACAACTACTAATATCGCTGTAAAAAGCTGTACTTTGGAAATCTCCCCAGTCAACTTCCAACTTAAAAAAGTTGTAAATAAAATTAAAGGGATAAAAATTGTTGTTGCTAAAACAAAACCTTCATAATTCTGGCCATAAAAATTGAGACTTATTTCATAGCGATCAAACAAAATATAGGCTGCAAAGAAGACTATTACAGGTCCAAATTCTAAGGTAGATTTGATGTTTGAATTTTTTTGATTTGACGACATTATTTATCCTCCAATTTCAACGATAACTGCCCCAAACGCAATCAACGCCATTAACAATACCCTTCGGTGGCCAACAGTTTCTTTTAAAAACAGCCAACCTATAACGGCAGCAAAAACTGTCGAAGTTTCCCTCAAAACTGCAGCCTCTCCGACTTTATCAAGCCGTGTCGCCAACATTATCGATCCAAAACTAAAAAAAGCTACAACTCCACCCACAACACCCCTAATCGCCAAAGGAAAAAATTTCGGTTTATCGATCAGTTGAGTCCAACGGTAAATTGCATAAGGCGTAATTGATAAACTATCAAATAGAAAAAACCAAACAATGAATGCCAACGGATTAATAGCTACTCTTATACCGTAAGCATCAACCGTAGTATAAAGAGCAACAAAGCTTCCCGTACAAACAGCAAGAACTAAAGCTGTTGGCAAAGTTTCTCTCGATGTTTCTAGAAAATTTAAGTTGTATAAAGCCAAGCCGAATATGCCCATCAAAAGTAGAAAAATACCTAGCCATTGTATTGACGAAAATGTTTCACCAAACAAAATATAAGCTCCGATGACAGTGAAAATTGGGCTAGTTCCTCGGACGACAGGATAAACTACGGTAAAAGACCCTTTCGAATATGCAAAGGCCTGAAGGAGCTTATACAGGAAATGTATTATAAAAATTATCAAAAAAATTGGCCAAAGCTCAGGCTCTGGTATTGGAACGACAAATATTGCTAACGGGAGCATTGCAAGACCAGAACTGGCATCAATAGCACCACGTGATAACCAGGGATCATGGCGCCCTTTTTGTAAAGCACCAAAAACGGCATGTAAGAAGGCTGCCAATATAGCAAGCCACAAGGCTGCACGGCTACCAGCACTAGTTCCCTCGATTTGATAAATCCAAGCTACAAACAATGAGGGATCAAAATTCATATAATTAATGTATTTTAACTCTCAGAACCAGTAAGTGCCTGGGCAAATTCTGCTGGATCAAACGGCGCCAAATCATCTATTTTTTCTCCTACTCCAATAGCATGAATTGGTAAACCAAACTTATCAGCTAAAGCTACTAGAACACCCCCCTTCGCCGTTCCATCCAACTTTGTCATTATAAGGCCGCTTACTTCTGCAATTTCACGAAAAGTCTCGACCTGAGAAATTGCATTCTGACCGGTCGTTGCATCTAAAACTAAAATAGTATTTTGCGGCGCCTCTGGATCTTTTTTTTTCAAAACCCTTACAATTTTTGCAAGTTCTTCCATTAAATCTGTTCGATTTTGAAGCCGTCCAGCAGTATCAATCATAAGAAGGTCTGCTTTTTCTTGCTGCGCTTTTTCTAGG
>CAYMIR010000166.1:0-3357 GCA_964390655.1 uncultured Marinovum sp. | reverse complement strand
TTCTGGGGTCAGGATGCAATTAGCAATCACGAAGCCTTTGCCGATACTGCGTATTTTGCAAAACAGCAAATTATGCAAGACAGTGCCGCAGCGATGCTGGCCCAAGCAAATGTTAACCAAAGTGGGCTAATGCAACTCGTGGACAATTAAATTTTTGCCATAGAGTTCATAATACAGTCTAAGCTAAGGTTTTATTTAAATAATTTAGCTATCTGCATAAACATTCTAGATAAAAATAATACATGTTGAATAAATTTTCTTTGACATACCACATATAGATGTATCAAAACACTCTAGACTGCCCAAAAAAGAGGCAGATATTGGAAAGATAATCAACAGGAGAATTTTATGACCTCTACATCTGACAATATTTATAGCGATGCGAATAATACGCCGCCGCTAGCGCAGGCTGTTCCCCTTGGGCTACAGCATGTCTTGGCTATGTTTGCTTCAAATGTAACTCCCTCAATCATTGTTGCAGGTGCTGCAGGCCTAGCATTTGGTGGTGCAGAACAAGTGTACATGATCCAAATGGCCATGCTATTTGCTGGTATTGCAACTCTATTTCAAACGATCGGAGTTGGACCAGTAGGATCTCGCCTACCAATAATGCAGGGAACAAGCTTTGCCTTCGTAGGTGTTCTAGCTGGACTAGCAGCCACACAAGGATTAAGCGTTGCCCTAACTTCATGTATTATAGCTGGTTTAATTCACTTCGCATTGGGATCTGTTATAATCAGTATTAGATCTTGGTTCCCTCCACTAGTGACCGGCCTCGTAATCCTGGCAATTGGTTTATACCTCATACCCGTTGGAATAAAATATGCCGCTGGTGGTGCCGCAGAGTTTCAAATGACTGCTGAGAGCTTTGGTTCACTTAAACATTGGGCGGTAGCACTGACGGTTATAATTGTTGCCTTAATCGTAAAATTTAAAGCCTCTGGAACATTATCAAGTGCCGCAATTCTCATTGGCTTAATCGCAGGATATGTCCTTGCCTACATTTTGGGCATGGTTTCTTTTGGTGGTGTTGCCAAGGCAAGTTGGATTACAAGCCTCCAGGTTTTACCTTTCGGTTTTGAATTCAATTTGGGTGCAGTTATCGCAGTGACGCTGATATCTATCGTGTCAGCGGTTGAAACCGTGGGCGATACTTCTGCCACAACTAAAGCAGGCGCTGGCCGCGATGCAACCGACGACGAAATATCCGGAGCAACCTACGCGGACGGGCTTGGAACAGCAGTCGCCGGTGTATTTGGCGGATTACCTAATACATCCTTCAGCCAAAACGTTGGCATAGTGGGAATGACAGGCGTGATGAGCCGTCACGTTGTCACTATCGCTGGTGTGATCATGGTTGTTTGTGGACTACTACCAAAAATTGGTGCCCTTATCGCATCTATGCCGATGCCAGTTCTAGGTGGTGGCGTGATCGTGATGTTTGGAATGGTCGCAGGCGCAGGCATGAATGTGATGTCTGATGTCAAAATGACCCGAAGAAACATGATGATAATTGCTATTTCCTTGACCGTTGGATTAGGGCTTAACCTGGTACCAAGTGCTGTTCAGTATCTACCGGGCGTGTGGAAAACTCTAGCCACATCTGCAGTAGCCCCAACTGCATTGCTAGCGATCGTATTAAATCAAATTCTTCCTGAAGATGAATAAATAAGAAAATCTTAAAAAAATGCGATGACCCCTGGGAAACTAGGGGTCATTTTTTATTTCATCTTCACATCTATAATAGAGTAAAATTCACTCTTTAGATTGTATCTCTCGTGACCGATTGAGGCGGAAAAGAGCGGCCCTCAACCTCAACGCCATTTGCTCCATAATTAAACCAGAACATTTCTTTTGAAGTTTCGCGACGCCTTAGTCCCTCTGGCATTTCAACAATTGCTATTTCTGCTTTCAGACAAATTTCACGGAATACTTCAGTAAGCGCTTCATCATCAAACCAGCCACCCAGATAAGTCAGGTTTCCGGAAGATACTGCGGCAAGATCTCCATTTGCCATAATACGAAATGGATTATCAGAAGATTCTAAGACTTCGTTCCATCCCTTCACCGAACCACCGCCTTCTAGTAAGATTGGCATGTCAGGTCGTAATGTCTCAACTCTAGTTGTCGTTACATTTGTGTTTGGTAAGTTTGGCCCGAGAGGCCTCGCAAGACCTAAGCATTCCGTTGAACTGCCCGATCTGGGGCCTACTACTGTGGGACCATTCCTTTTTGAAAACTGTTTTTTAAGATCGTCACTCATGTGGAGCAAACCGGGAGCAACCACAAGCTTATATTTGGATAAATCTTCGCTCGGTGAAAGTATATCAATAGAAAGCCCAAGCCTTCTAAGCGCCCTGTAATTATCATAAATCAGGTTAAAATATTCCAAGTCTTTACCTTGTGGCAAAGTTTGCCACATCCAATCAGATTGGTAATCAAATAATAACCCAACTTGTGAAGTGCATTCTTCTACATTTGGAGCATCTTTAATTTCTCTAGCAACTTGTAATGCCTCAGCCAAAGCCGGAGCATCAACACTGTCCGGACGCAGAAGACCGGCATGCATTTGTTCTTGAGCGAAAGGAGCTTGTCGCCATCGAAAATAGCAAACAGCTTCAGCCCCATGGGCAAAAGCTTCCCATGACCACAATCTTATCATACCTGGTAAAGGTGCGGGATTATAAGGGGCCCAATTTACTGGCCCGGGTTGCTGCTCCATAACCCACCATCGACCCTTCCCGACTGATCGATAAAGATCATGATGAAAGGCTTGAAAGTCAGGATCACCCTGCCGAGCAAAGGCCTGCTTAAATTCATCTGAGGCCACAACGCGATCTTCTAAGAACCCAAGAGGGTAACTATCCCAGCTCGCTATATCTAAGTCATCTCCAACTTTAAAATGATCAAACTCCATCGTCTTTCCCATAAAGTTATGGGCAATAGGAGCGTCAGAATGTGATTTTATAATTTCAGTCTGAAGGCGGTTGAAAGAAACAACTTGATCAGAGCTAAACCTTCGAAAGTCTAAAACATGCGATGGATTGGGTTGAGTTACCGTGAGGTTAGGTAAATCAATTTGGTCAAAGTTCTCGTACTCCATCGACCAAAAAACATTTCCCCAAGCTTCATTGAGTGCAGATATATCGCCATCATTTCCACCTCCTGGATACTGGACCCTAAGCCAATTTTTAAATGCTGATCTAGCTGACTCACTGTAAGAATGTGTTGTATCGTGACAGGAGTATTCATTGTCAGTCTGCCATGCCCCCACATGAGGGTTTTTCCCATATCTTTCCGCCATAAGCGTGACAATACGAACGCACTCTTCTCGATAACCTTCATGGCTGAAGCAAT
>CAYMIR010000165.1:0-3358 GCA_964390655.1 uncultured Marinovum sp. | reverse complement strand
GAAAGCTAGATGTCAGTGCCGATCAATATCTTACTGAAGTAGCTTCAGATAAATTAATAAGTGCTTGTTCTGAAAGTTCTAGGGTAAAAGTACTATTAACATCTCCTCGTCAACGCACAAAGCAACTTGCGAGCTTATTGGCCGAGCGTCTCAACCTCGATCTCTCAGAAGAAGAACGATTAGCCGAGATGGACTTTGGTAAATGGGAAGGTCATCTTTGGGACGATGTACCAAAATCTGCCATTGATTTATGGACAGAAGACTTTAACAACCACGCCTTTGGTGGGGGTGAAAGCACTGGGCAACTTCTTGAACGAGTTTGGCAATTGATGAAGAACCTGACAAGTAGAGATGAAGACCAAATTTGGGTGACCCATGCTGGAGTCATCAAAGCTGTTCAATACCTAATCAAAACTGAAGAGCCCTATATTAAATCAGCTGCGGACTGGCCGCTCGAAACAACAAATTTTGGTGAGTGGGTAATTATCGATACCTGTACCTAAAAACTCATCAATTGCGAGACATTTTTACGGGTATCTGAAAGCGATATTGATCTTTTGAAAGACCTTCGGGAGCTACTGGAAATTGAGCACGCTTCACAGCCGTAATAGCAGCATTATCAAGTAAAGCCGCACCTGAGGACTTTGCAATCTCTGTTTTTACCAAGCGGCCACTGGAGTGAACAAGAATATTTAGAATAACCCGCCCTTGAGCTCGTGTTCCACTTGGATAAAATTTCTTACGTTCAATAGCGCTGTGAATTTTTGAGCCCCAAGAATATAAATTTTCTTTTATTATTTTGGCATCTTTAGACGATAAATGTACTTGATTTTCTCTTTGCTTAGGTCGTTTGTTTTGGGGTTTTAGCAGTTCTGGTGCTTTTTTCTCAGGTAAGTTAACAGTCTTAGGCTCCACACCCACTTTCTTAGTCTGAAGAACAGGTGCCATACTACTCGTATCAATTTGAGGTTTAAATGTTTCTAAAATAGGTTTTTGTTTACTATTGCTAAAATTTTCTTTGACTGGATATGCATCAATTTTATCAGGTAAATCCAGAGAATTTTTATTACTGTTTTGAAAGCTTAATTTATCAATGCTCATCGAAGAATATGCTGTCGTTGAGAACACAGCAGGAATTCGAGGGCTCTCTACTATTTGGTTATTTTGAAGTAACTTTAGTTTGCTGGGATGTCCAATTTCTATTTCTGCTTCTAACACACTTTTAGTAAGTGGCAGTTTCATAGTTTGAAATTGGTCAACACTCAGTAACGCTGAGACGTCTGATTTTGCTTCCGGTGGAGTGTCCCAAGCTTTAATTAATTCTGAAGCGCTGAGAGATATAGAACTTAAAGTTATAGTCTCTTGCTCCCCATCATCCCCGCCTTGATTAGGGCCAAATGTTTCCGGCAAAAAATACGAAAGCGCGATGATGTGCAAACTTAACGCAATAGCGCCAAAACTTATTGCCTCGAAAACCTTCATTTGTGGGGCTCTTTGGTTGGATCACTAACAATCATCTCTAGATGTGGAATATTCATTTCAATAAGCTTATTCACAAATGAAATAAACTTATTCGATGCCAAATTCCGATCTGCTTCTATAGTCAGGGTAGTTGGTTCACTTTCTTTAATTAAATTCCAAGCAATTTCTCCAGTTTGACCGAGATACATAATTTCAGAATTACTGGTGATAAAAAGATAATTTGGGTCATCTGCATTTGTCTCACTTAAACCAAAAGGTCGCTCAATTATTTCTCCAGGCCTAGGAACTAAAGAAGATGTAATAAGGAAAAAAATCAAAAGAAGGAAAACTATATTGATCATTGGAACAATATTTTCTTTTTCACTGACATATGAAGTTTTTCTAAAATTCATTTTTTGGCTCAAGAACTGACACATTCGTAATTTTCTCGGATTTGAGATATAACAAGACATCAAGTAAATCCTGAGTGTTTGCTTCTGCACTGCTTCGTAAAATTATCAGTGCATTTGGAGATGGCATTAGTTCTCTTAAATTATTTGAAAGCTGATCGAGAGGGATTTCAGACCCATTCAATGAGACAATATTTCCAGATTTTATCTCAACCAAGCGAGGTGCGCCCTGGTATTGAGAATTATGGCCAAGGGCTGAAGGCAAGTTGATATCAATAACTTTATCAACACCAAAACGCGCAACTAGCATGAAGAAGATGAGAAGCAAAAAGACCACATCAATCATGGGAGTTAGACTTGGGCGCCTTCTTCGACTGATTGTATTGAGCTGTATCATCTAACTCGCCCTCAATATGGCCTGCGTCGCTAAATTCTCTATATCCGCCTGAACATTTGCAACTACGCTATCGTACCAACTCAGTAAAATTGATGCTGGAATAGCAATTCCCATACCTGCTGCTGTTGTTAATAAAGCTTCCCAAATGCCACCTGCTAAAGCTGAAGGGTCTGCCTGAGCTCCACTTTCCTGAAGAGCCTGGAAGGCTTCAATCATTCCTAATACAGTTCCCAGCAAACCGACCAATGGCGCAATCGTGATTATTAAATCTATGATCCTTAAACCACGCCTTGCTTCATTTAAGTCTATATTAGCCAGCCGCACACATTCTTCTCTGACCATTTCGTTTGTATAATTCTTATCAGAAATCGCCAAAATAGTTTGGCCTAAAATTTTAGCCCTTATATTTTGCTCATAAATATCAACTGGCTCAACTTTTTTTTCCAACCAAAGCTTTAGAATTTCGTCAGCTTGCTTTCTATTCCAAGCCCCTAATTTAATGAGATGCCAGAACTTCCAAAGTCCAACAGTTAACAAGACAACCGATATTCCAAATATCACCCATAAGGCCGGTCCTCCAGTATTTAGTGCATCTTGTAAACGTATTATCATTTCAAGGTATCTCCCTGATCAAGATTTTAATTACTTTTTTTAAGAACCGACAAAGGCTGAAAAATTATACCTTCCTTGGTTTTTTCATAATGTGCTTCGATAGAAAATACAGTGCGCAAATTATCTGGTGTTAACACTGCATCAGCGGACCCAAAAGCTACTAATTTTCCTCGGTCAAGCAGTGCCAATTTTGTGCAATAGCGCGCAGCTAAACCCAGATCGTGAATAGACGCAATTATTCCTCTCCCAGTTTGTGCAAGCTCTGAAAAGATTTTCAGCGTGCTAATTTGATTGGCTGGATCGAGGCTTGCTGTCGGCTCATCAGCCATTAAAACTGGAGTGTCTTGCGCCAAAGCACGGGCAATGAGTGCTCGTGCCTGCTCACCACCAGAAAGTTGCGTAGCAATACGATCAGAAAAAGCGGTAAGTTCCATTTCGATTATGGCTGCCTCCACATGCCTATCATTTTTTTGAATTG
>CAYMIR010000164.1:0-3370 GCA_964390655.1 uncultured Marinovum sp. | reverse complement strand
ACAATTTCTGATGCCGAAGCAGAACCGCCGTTAACCAGAACAACAATTGGTTTGCCGTTTATTAAGTCACCTGGTGTTGCATTATATCTATCTCCGTCTTCAGGGTTTCTGCCTCTTGTAGAAACAATCTCACCCTTATCCAGGAAAGCATCTGAAACACGTATCGCCTGGGACAGCAAGCCACCTGGATTATTGCGTAAGTCAATTACGACCCCATTTATATTTTCCAACCCACCGGCGCTCTTTAATTCTTTGTCTAGTCCGTCCCGAATATTATCAAATGTATTGTCATTAAATGTTGTTACGCGGATAACAACACTTTTGCCTTCAGTGCGAACTCTTGCAGCTGTAAGTTTAATAAAGTCGCGGATTATATTTACATCGAATGGTTCATCCTCACCTTCCCGAACGACTGTAATGATTATTTCAGAGCCCACCGGACCTCGCATGCGCTCAACCGCTTCATTCAGAGTTAACCCGAGCACACTTTCACCATCAACATGGGTTATGAAGTCTCCTGCCTCCATTCCTGCTTCATCTGCAGGTGTTCCATCAATTGGCGAGACTACTTTAACAAATCCTTCTTCTTGGGTGACCTCAATACCAAGGCCGCCAAATTCTCCACGAGTTTGCTCTCGCATTTTTTCAGCATCAACAGGAGGAAGGTACCCAGAATGAGGGTCCAGCGAAGTAAGCATACCATTGATAGCAGCTTCAATTAATTCTTTCGCGTCTACTTCCTCAACATATTCCGATCTTATACGGTCAAATATATCTCCAAATAAATCAAGCTGTTCATAAACATCAGCTTTGTCAGAATTATTTTCTGCCAAAACAGGACCAGTTAATTCAACAGCTGTAAAAACCCCTAAAGTCCCCCCTAGAAATGCTGCTAAAATTATTTTTTTCATAAAACTGTCCCTTGCTTATTTAAACCAGTCCAGTGGATTTTCGGTTTCTGCACCAGATCTTACCTCTACATAAAGCGTTTCTGATAATTTCCCAGAGTAAATATTAGCCTGAGTTTTAAAAATTTTGTCAACCTCACCCGATTGATTGGGCATCAACCCTATAGGTGATAATGCTGGAATAACCTGGCCGATCTCACCGTACACAATGTCCATTCCAGCAAAAACAAATAATAATCCGTTCTGCGGCTCTAAGATGGCCACATTTCCAAAATCTAGAAGAGGACCTAAATATCTAATTGTGGCTGTTGTCGGCGATATAACAATAGCTTTAGGGTCAGTCGCTAGAATTATGCCAGATCGTTTTATTCCAGAAGCATCAGCTTCATTAAATTTGTGTAAAACCTTTCCCCTTACCGGTAAGTTTAAATTTCCTTTTCTGTCACGTACAGAAGGTAGAGAAACAGAGGGTTCGTTGATGGCTATAGATTGAACTGATGCTGCAAATGTCTCCAGATCTTCAGAAGCTTTTATAAGTATTTTGAGCCTTTCTGGATCAGCTGTAAAACGTTTTGGCAAGTCTTTTCGGTTTGCTATAGCACGCCCCAGATTACTATGAGCTTTTTGTAATTCCAATAAACCTGTTTGAAGGGAGGCTTGTGCTTTAAATTGTGTTTCTGATAATTGTTTTAAGACCACTAACTGGTCTCTTAGTTGATCAACATTTTCCTGTAATATTGGAACAATATCGGAAATAATCATTCCGCTTCTTGCTGTTGCAAGTGGCCCGTTCGGGTGAAGCATCTGACCAGCGATTGGCGCTTTTTGCACCGTGGCTAAAACTCCCAGCAGCTCCATAATTTCATTTTCATTCTGATCTAATACATTTTGAAATTGGGATTGTTGTAAAGTTAAATCACGAACAGAAATTCTTAAAATAGCCAGAGTCTCTTCATAGCTTTGAATGGCTTGGCTGAGCGACTTTATCCTTTTTTTTGCATTTTTTGCATTTTTAAGGTTGGCGGTAGCTAGGTCTAAAGCCTCAATGGCGAATATGGTTTCAAGTGCTTTTGAAGATTGAGCAAATACTGAGTGCGAACAAAAAAAATTGCACATGATAATCAGTAATATTGTTGTTTTATTTTTAATATTTACACTCATAATAATAAAGAATTTCCTGTCATTTCAGGTGGTGGTCTTAAATTCATAAGTTCTAATATTGTGGGTGCAATATCTGAAAGGCGACCTCCATGAGATAAAGATTTGTTTTTAGGTCCATTAAACAAGATGGCAGGAACTGGATTTAAAGTGTGAGACGTGTGAGGATTTCCAGTAAAAGGGTCAGACATAACCTCACAGTTACCATGATCAGCCGTTAAAAACAAAGTTCCATCCACTTTTTTAAGTGCTGCCACCAAACGCCCAATACCTTTATCAACGGCCTCGCAAGCCTCAATTGCCGCGTCTAAATTTCCTGTATGCCCTACCATGTCTGGGTTAGCATAGTTGGTAACTATAAGGTCATAGTTGCTTTCAATGGCGTCAACCAAAGCCGCGGTCACTGCTTCGGAGGACATCTCCGGTTTTAAATCATATGTAGCCACTTTAGGCGAGTGAGGCATATTTCGAACCTCCCCAGTAAGAGGGCTCTCATCACCCCCGTTTAAAAAAAATGTGACATGTGGATATTTTTCAGTTTCGGCCAATCGGAATTGCTTTTTTTTTGCCAGTGACACCCATTCTCCTAAAGTATTTTTAATTTTTGGTTTTGGATAGCAGGTAGACATGAAAGTGCTATGATTATCCGAATACTCAACCATTCCAACTAAATTTGTAAGCTGTGGTCTATTCTTAATTTTAAGTTTTAAAAAATTTGGATCACCAATTGCGCTCAAAATTTGTCTGGCCCGGTCTGCTCGGAAGTTTAAGCAAAAAAAACCATCATTTTGTCTAATTCCTGAGTATTGGTTAATGACAGTTGGAAGAATAAATTCGTCGGAAACATCACATTCATATGACTTCGTAATCGCCTTTTCAATATTAGATGTTTCTTGGTTACTATTCCCAAAAATGATTGCATTGTAAGCCAATTCCACACGCTCCCAACGATTGTCACGATCCATCGCGTAATACCGACCAATTACTGTTCCAACCTGAACTGTCTCATTTATAATTGGATTTATTTCATGAACAAATTCTATTGCTGATTGCGGTGCAACATCGCGTCCGTCAGTGATGAGATGTAAAACGACGGGCACTTCATGAGATTGAAACAACTGAATTGATGCAATCAAATGATTAATATGTCCATGTACACCACCATTTGAAAATAAGCCCATTAAGTGGGCGCGACCATTATTTTTTTTGATTTCTCGGATATGACTAAGTAGAGTTTTATTTTTAAAGAAATTCTTATTTTTTATCTCTAGATCTATCTGACCTAAATCCATTGAGATTATTCT
>CAYMIR010000163.1:0-3384 GCA_964390655.1 uncultured Marinovum sp. | reverse complement strand
TTAAAATCTGTGGCCTTCGGGCGTGGCGGTTCGAGTCCGCCCACGGGTACCAGGTGAATTAATTAATAACTGATATTCAATTTATTGAAAGAGAAACTAAAGCCTATTATTGGCAACAGATATTTAAAAAGCTTTGTGTTCCAGTGGAGAAAAAATGAAGAATTCAAATACAGTTTTGATCGACAAAAATCCTGGTCGAAATTCTCAAACCTACGGTATTGCTAGAGAATTAGGTACTGATTTGGGACTCATTCACGAACCATCTGTTGGGGTGGTCGGGAATAAGGGAGACTCTCAATGTTATATTGGTGTTTCTCAAAAGGTTGGAATTATTCATGATGCTCTAAAAAATAAAGTGGGCACCAAACCTGGGCAATTACCAATGAGATTAATCCAACCAGAATTTACTGTTGCTACGTCTGATGGGATTAGGAATGGTACAAAAGAGATGCGCTATTCCTTAATTGGAAGAGAGGTTACAAACGATAGTTTATCAGAACATCTTAGCGCTACTGGACTTGAGGGTGTCATTGCCGTTGTTGCATGTGACAAGCCGCCTGTCGGTACTCTGGCTGCCATTTTAGAACACAATCGACCTGCAATCTTAATGTCTGATGGTTCAATAAGACCTGGTATTGATTCAGAAACAGGGGAAAGTATTGACTTAATTACAGCCTATCAAATGGCTGGTAGCGATGATGAAAAATTAAAGAGTAGAATTGCAAAAGAAGCATGTCCTGGTTATGGAAGCTGTGGTGGGATGTTTACCTATAACACTATGCAAACTTTTATTGGTGTCGTGGGTATGCAGCCGTTGCACATGATTTCACCTGCATCTCAAGATGAAAGGCGCCTGGAAGAGTTTCCTGCTGAATTGGTCAATTATTTAACTAATTTGATTAATAAAAACATTACACCTAGAGACATCGTTACTAGAGATTCTTTAAGAAATGCAGTTATTGTAGCTATGGCTGTTGGTGGGTCAACTAACGTTTTGTTGCATGCTCCTGAATTAGCAAGGGCAGCCGGATATAAAGACTTTGCCAATGAAATAATGAGCCCCGAGGAATTTAATAATTTGTCTAGAAATGTCATTCCTGTAGTTATAGACGCTAGGCCTTTTGGACAATATTCGATGGTAGATATTGATGCCAAAGGCGGTATGCAAGTGATAGTTAAAGAACTAATGGATGCAGGATTATTAAATGGTGATACGTTGACTTGCACAGGAGAGACCCTGTCTGAACAAGTCAAACGACTTAACCCGCCTACACCTGATGAAGATGTGATTTATACTGTTCAAAACCCATTTAAAGAGACGGGCGGATTGCGCGTTTTGGGTGGAAATTTGTCACCTGAATTTAGCGCTGTGCTTAAGTTAGCTGGCGTTGAAGGCGGACTAGAAAATAACATTTTTAGAGGAAAGGCTAAGGTTTTCGATGGAGAGCAGGAGCTATTAAAGGCATTAGATTCTCAGGCTGATATGTTTGAAAACTTTGATATGATCGTGGTACGTTATGAAGGGCCGTTTGGTGCGCCAGGTATGCCTGAAATGCTAGACTCCACTTCTAGAATTACGGCGTTATGTCGTGAGAAAAATATTGTAGTTGGCCTTATGACTGATGGCAGGTTTTCTGGCGGGTCGGTCGGTTTAGTTATAGGTCACGTTGGCCCCGAAGCGGCTGCAGGCGGTGCTATTGCTTTAATCAAAACTGGTGATGAAATAATTGTCGATTTGAATAAAAATGAGTTGAATTGTACGCAACTTCTTGATGAAACAGTAAGACTTGAGCGCGAAACACTTTGGAGTGATCTTGTAGCAGAAAATGGTGGTATGCACCCTTCGGTTGGAGATGCTGATACTAGATTGCTTAATCGGATGCGTAATTCTGCAGTTTCTGCAGTTTATGGAGCTGGTATGCATCCAAATAGGTCACTGTGGGTTCGTGATCCTCGAAAACCTCAGAAATCAAATTTTGAACCATCTAATAAATTCAGACAAATTGTTTAGTTCCATAAAAGCTGATCGCTAAACTCTTCGACAGATTTCCAATTTGTAAACTCATAGGTTCCTGAAGTGTCTGTTGGCCCCTTTGTTATAAACATTATGAGCCTAATCATTTGTTTGTCCGTGAATTTGTAAGATGGGTAGTCAATTTTTCCTGCAAATACACCTAGCAAGTTGGGTTGCCAGTTCGTTAATTGGAGAAATTTTTTCATATAGGGGTTTGTATCAGGGGTGTTTTTACCTTCTTTTCGTGCAACTACATTGACGGTAAAGAATGCTGTAAAGTTAGCTTTCAGAATTTCTATATTTTTCTCAATGAATTTGTAAAGATTTGGACTGTGCTTGCCGTATCTTATACTAGCTCCAATAATAATTTTATCGTACAAGTTCAATTCTGCCTGATCAGCTTCTTCGATAGAGAATAAATCTATATCAATTTGGGCTTTAAGATTTTGTATCAGGAATTCGCAAATTCGTTTTGTTTGCCCATCGGTTGTTGAATAAATCATCACAGCTTTTTGCATTTCTCGCACCAATTTTACAGTCTTTTGACTTTACTTAATTTTTGTTTGATTTGAAATCACTTAGTTTTTGTTCATCATTTATCCGTATAATTTGAAAAATTTAATACTACACAATTTTTAGTGACTAAGCCGTATTAAAATTTTTTTATTCAAATAATTTAAAATGCTCCAGCTGCATGGCAAAAAGGAAGCAAATTTTTTAGCTGTAATTAGAAAGTTAGCTAGTTATCTCTCTAACTTAAAATAGCCTTGATATAAGTTCAAACAGTACCATTTCTTTTCTTAGAGAGGCCGGAGTTTGAATGGTGGATAACACATTTTTGTTGCTTGGTAATCAGCTTTTTGACCCCCAAATATTAAAGGATCGGGGCTGCAAACGGGTGTTTATGGCTGAAGATTATGGTCTCTGTACTTACGAGAAGCATCATAAACTCAAAATTTATTTATATTTATGCGCGATGCGCGAATACAAAGACGAGTTACAAAGAAATGGTATTCAGGTAGATTATTTCTTCTTAGAAGATCGTTTGGATAAAAACACGTACACAGAGTTTTTGCTTGAATTTTTACATCAGCAAAAAATTGATAGAGTGAATATTTTTGAAATTGAAAATAAATTTTTTGAAAAAAAAGTTTTATCATCGTTGGAAATGGCTGGAATAGAATATGAGATCTCTGAAACCCCAATGTTTTTATTTTCTCGTAAAGAATTCAATTCGCTCTACGGAACAAATAAATCCTTTAGGCTGGGTAACTTTTACAAAGTAGGTCGTAAGAAATTCAATATTCTAATTGACGGCGAAGGAAACCCTTTAGGTGATCGTTGGTCATTTGATGAAGAAAATAGGAAAA
>CAYMIR010000162.1:0-3400 GCA_964390655.1 uncultured Marinovum sp. | reverse complement strand
GATCTTCTACGCCAGGCCAATATGTCCTTGCGGCACTTCTAAATTCGGCTTCAAGGTTTTTATCCACTTCATAAGTTGGTTGATTGACCCACTGAACGTTAGGGCCAAGCTGCCCCCTCCCATCTGTATCAATCGTATAATGTATACCGAGACTTTCTGTGCCAGGTACTGGATAGATAAGTGTTTGAAATGGTGCTTTTCCAGCAATTGAAAAATAATTTCCTTTCGCAAAATTTTTGGGTAAAGGTGGTGCCTCAGGCCAGTACGACTGTGTCAGCTTATGTGCTCCATGTCCGGCAGCGTTTATAAGAAAGTCGAACTCAGCCTCAAATTCCTCTCCGCCACTTATTCCACTGACCAATATTTTTGAGGCTTTGTTTATTTTCGTTATTTTTGTTTCTAAAGCTAAATTAGCACCATTAATTTCCGCTTGATGTTGGAAAGATTCTGCTAGTTTTGAAGCATCTATAATACCTGTTGATGGTGAAACGAGTGCAGATACGGCAAACAGATTTGGCTCTCTTTCAATTGCATCCTCGCCACTTATAGACTCTAATTTTATCCCATTCGCTAGTGCTGTCTCTTTTAATTTCAATAAAATTTGGGTCTCTTCGCTTGTTGTCGCGACTATTATTTTCTCGGTACGAGAATAAGGTATATTGAATTGTTCGCAATATTCGTACAGCAAGTTTTTTCCGCGAATACAAAGCTTGGCTTTTAAGCTCTTAGGTTCATAATAAATTCCAGCATGAATGACCCCAGAATTTCTGGTACTCGTTTGAGTGGCAATATTTTTTTCTTGCTCTGTAATAAAAACTTCGTAACCATTTTTAGCTAACTCTTGAGCGCAAGCTAAACCCACAACACCCGCTCCAATAATAATTACTGAGTTTTCCATAATTTTTACAATATTAGTTTTAAAATCAGCTGCAAACTTTATTCAAGAAAAAGAATAAATCATTGCTAAGAATACTTTGGATTTTTTAACCTGCAATCAAGCCCATGCTTTCAAGTTTTAAAAGGATCTGCTGAGCACAGTAGTCTACCTCTGTTTTTTCCGTCTCAATACGTATTTCGGGAGATTTAGGCTCTTCGTAAGGATCCGATATACCTGTAAATTCTTTGATTTTTCCTTCTCGAGCAAGCTTGTAAAGACCCTTTCGGTCGCGACGTTCGCATTCTTCAAGTGAGGTTGCTACATGGACCTCAACGAAAGCACCCAGGCTTTCAATCATTTCACGGACTGAGCGGCGAGTGGCAGTATAGGGTGCAATTGGTGCACAGATCGCGATACCTCCGTTTTTAGTAATTTCACTGGCCACATACCCTATGCGCCTAATGTTAATGTCTCTGTGTTCTTTGGAAAACCCAAGCTCTGAAGAAAGATGCTTGCGCACTAAATCTCCATCTAAGAGAGTAACGGGGCGATCTCCCATTTCCATCAATTTTATCATCAAAGCGTTTGCAATTGTAGATTTTCCTGATCCTGATAGTCCAGTGAAGAAAACAGTAAAACCTTGTTTGCTTCTTGGTGGAAGTGTCCTGCGCAATTCACTTACGACTTCAGGAAAGCTAAACCAGTCAGGAATGTCCAAACCCTCCCTAAGACGTCGCCGCATTTCAGTGCCAGAGATGTCTAGGACAGTCGCATCTTTTGGCAACTCATTTGCAGGATAATATTGTGCCCGTTCCTCTACATAGAGCATGTGCTTAAAATCGACCATCTTAATGCCCATTTCAGCTTCATGCTGTTTGAACAAATCCTGAGAATCGTAGGGTCCATAGAAATCGTTACCCAGTGTATCTTTTCCTGGTCCAGCATGGTCGCGTCCTACAATCAAATGTGTGCATCCATGATTAGCTCGGATTAAACCATGCCAAACAGCTTCTCTAGGCCCTGCCATTCGCATAGCTAGGTTTAAAAGGCTCATAGTGGTGGTCGCCGCGGGGTATTTATCTAATACAGCTTCATAGCAACGTACTCTTGTGAAATGATCTACATCACCAGGTTTTGTCATTCCAACTACTGGATGAATCAAAAGGTTTGCTTGAACTTCTTTAGCTGCGCGAAAAGTAAGTTCTTGATGTGCTCGATGAAGGGGGTTTCGTGTTTGAAAGGCAACGATCTTCTTCCAACCCAGTTTATGAAAATAACTACGTAGTTCGTTTGGAGTATCGCGGCGAGCACGGAAATCATAATGTACAGGTTTTTGAAGACCTAATATTTGACCACCTAAATAGACTGGTCCAGCTACATTTTGAAGGTAATGAACTGCAGGATGTTTAATATCATTGGTGCCAAATACTTTCTCGGCTTCGTACTTTTTATTTGGTGACCATTTGTCAGAAATAGTCAGTACAGCCAGGACAACCCCTTCCAAGTCGCGCAACATTATATCCTGACCTTCTTCAACTCCAGCTGCAAATTCTTGCGAAACATCCAAAGTAATTGGTATTGGCCATAAAGCGCCGTTTGAAAGGCGCATATTTTCGACTACGCTTTTGTAATCTTCTTGTCCAAGAAATCCCGATAGCGGATTAAACCCACCGTTCATAATCAATTCCAGATCACAAATCTGACGCTGTGTTAGATCCCAAGATTTTAAGTTTGCTATATTTTTTTTGAGTGCCTGCTTGGACTCACTGGCGACATAAAGCTCTGGTACTAGGTTTTGAAATGTCATCTGCAGACCCGTCGAATACTCAATAAGATCATTACTGGGGTAATTTTTGCCATTATACAAATAGAAATAGTTTCTCAGAGCGCTCTATATTGAAAATTTTGTTATAGCCGGCTATTGCATTGTTCTGGGAAGGCTCTCTAGTGCATAAAAGTGGAAAAAATATGCCAATATCAGAACAAGACATTTCTGAAGCAATAAGTGCTTGGGGATCAGGCATTCTTGAAATTTCTAAAGCCTATGAAATTGATGGTTTTGAGCAAGCACGAGATATAGCTGATAAACTGCTAGACAAATTATATGGTTTTCATCTTGGACCAGTTTTATTCAAACCTACATTGAGTGGCGGTATTAATACGTTTAGGCAAACTAAACTGGGAGCTTTATCATATTTCGTGGGGCATAACTCTGATTATCCAGGCGATACTGGGTTTGGAATTAAATACTGGCGTGATGTTAGACCTGATACGGCTGCTGTTTTCCTAGATGATAGGGTGGCAATGTGGATGGGTTGGGTGACTTTTACAGATAAAAATGATAACGTCACGAAAGTTGATAAAAGTTGGGGATATAAACTTGATGAGGACGGCGAACTTAAAATCACGTTACATCATTCATCTTTACCTTACGACCCATAGGATGCCAGAAATTATTTTACCAAACACCATAAGAAAGTGTGAGATCTTATCCGATGAATAAATTTACAATTTTTTACTTAA
>CAYMIR010000161.1:0-3470 GCA_964390655.1 uncultured Marinovum sp. | reverse complement strand
TTACTCATTCAGTCATTATTGAGGCCGCAATTTCACGCCAAGCCGGTCTATCCGCCGGAGCAACTATTATTATAAGAATTTTGGCAGGTATTTTATTTTGTACGTCACTAAACTTTATTTTCTCAACTTTTGAACTTTTTGACCAAATTGCAGTTCTTAATTTACCTGAAATGTCCTCTACGCCGAGCCTTCAACAGTGGATTGTTGACCAGATTAAGGGTCTGATATTTATTCAGATTGTAATTATTATTTTAATAACTTTTTTGGAAATACTTCGTCTGATCGGAATTGAAAAAATAATCCGATTTTGTCTCAGTCCCTTTTTAAAGATACTAAATATAGGACAAAGTGCATCGACAATTGTTGTTGTTGGATTAACTTTGGGGCTCGGTTTTGGCGGCGGGCTAATGATAAAAGATGTAAAACAAGGAGTGGTAGCTCCACGTTCAGCAGTAGGCGCACTTATTTTTATAAATTTGTTTCACTCACTCATTGAGGATACAACAATATTAATATTAATAGGGCCTTCTTTATTCACTATTCTCGTGATAAGAGGCCTTTTTGTATTTGTTCTAACCTTTTTACTTATTAAAATTTTTGATAATTTTCCGGTCGATGCTTACAATAGATTTCTTTTCAGCAGGCCAATACACAACCTTATAAAAAATCAAAATTGATTTTTATTGGTTAATTGGATTTGCCGGCGTCCCATCCTCGTTAACTCTGTGTTTTGAGTAAACTACGTGCTCTTTTGGAAACTCAACCCAATCAAAGGCTTCATCCACAAACATATGCGTGCTTAAAGCGATTTGAGACGGGTCATCTAGCGTTCCAATCATTATCACTTGTCTTTCAGGAAATCTTTCAGTTTTAAGCGAAATTGTTGTTCCACAATCAGGACAAAAGTTTTTATACAACTCTCGACCATGTTCGACACTTTTATAGGTATATACACTAAAATCCTTACCGGAAAGCTCCACATCGTCATTGAGTATAGAAAGTGCAGAACGATAAGCTGTACCAGTATCTTTCTGACAAAACCGACAGTGGCACGTATATGCCAAAAGCGGCTCTTTCAAAATCTTATATCGAATACTCCCACATAGACACCCACCGGAAAGTTTAAACATGTAATGACCCCTTCCATAAAGCTTTTGGTTTAGATTGCACTGCAACCATTTAAACATTCTACTCTTTTGTGTCTTTTGGTCTTATCAGATTGACCAAATTCCATCTTATAGCTAGAGCAGCTAGTGCAAGTAAGAGAATTGCACCACTTTCGTACAACAAATCAATAGTATTAATACCTTTACCCTGCAGGATAATTAAACGACAAAGAGCGGTAATAGCTATGAAAATTGGAACTGTAATTGGAATTTTTCTAAATTTATAGAATGCAGCAACCATGCCCAAGACTTCTGCATAGATAAACAAAAGTAACAAATCAGTTAACTTTACTGCTCGCTCAGATACTACCACAAATATCTCAACGACGACTGCGTACGTGGTCAAAAATGCAATTACTACCAGGAGGGTTTTCTCCATAAACGTGATAATGCGGTACCAATCAAATACTGTTTCTTTTTCTTCTGACACCATAAACCTCCAACATTTTGCTAAGCACTAATCCCAAAAAATAACTAAATTGCATTACAATAGGTAGAAACCGGTCTGCCAACATTCTACACCTCATTAAGAAAGACTTCCTTAATAAATCAAAAAGATAGTGCTGAGTTTTCTAAAATCAAAACTGCAAACTCTCGAAAGCATAATATCGTTTTCGTTTTCAATTTTTATATTTTTCTAAATGCGACCTACTGCCCCAATTGTATATAGATATAAAGCTCTAAGTGTGGATGATGAAAAGATCTATTGTCGACCCATTGGCCGAATTAACGGTTTTGGCTTATAACACATGTTTATCGTTTCAATTTTCAAAGCGATGGATGATTGCTTTTCTATACGGCCTTTTGTGCCACGTGATATTTACAGTCTCAGTAGTATCAATGCTTGTGGCAATGTATTTTGGGATGTCTCAGTCTTTTGGAAAAATACCCCACCCATATTCATACTTTTTTAATTTACTTTTATTACTTCAGTTTCCCATTGCTCATTCTTTTTTACTATCCAGTGTAGGAAAAAAATTCCTACTATATTTTTCGCCAAAACAATATTCAAAGACACTAGCTCCAACCATATTTGCGATAATCGCCTCTATACAATTATTTTTGTTGTTCTTTTGCTGGACGCCCTCACAAATTATAGTTTGGGAAGCGTCAGGAGCATCGTATTTTTTGATGTGCACGCTTTACGGTTCCTCTTGGTTACTGCTGATTTGGGCAAGCATCGATGCTGGCGCAGAGTTACAGTCTGGTGCACTTGGTTGGATGTCACTTGCGCAAAACAAAGCCCCAAAATTTCCAGACCTTCCAACTTTTGGTTTATTCAAATTTATTAGACAACCTATTTACGCATCCTTTGCCCTCACTACGTGGACAACTCCCAATTGGACCCTTGATCAGTTATTAATTGCGGTAGTTTTTACGGCTTACTGCGTCATTGCTCCAATATTTAAAGAAAAAAGGCTTGAAAAAAGGTTTGGTGATAAATTTACCAACTACAAGTCTCAAGTTCCATATATGATCCCTTCATTGTCGTTAAAAAAACAAAATTCCTATCAAAACGGAAAACGACAATCCCTTAGAAACTAACTTTTTTGTTGAATTAAAAAGGGAGATACTGTTCGCTGTCATCATTCATAAAATGAGGAAAAAATATGATAGAGAACTTTGGCGGTATAATTAATTTTTTAGCAGTTTTATTACCAGCAGTAATGGCACTTTACTACGGATATCGATGCCTTTTCGCCAGTGATGCCTTTATAGAGCAATATGGATTAGGCGCAGCTTCTGGATTTATGGTTAAATTGACTGGAACTTACACAATAACTCAGGCGATTATGTATTTCATTTTAATACTTACAAGTCCAACGGGAGCCTGGGCAGTATTTGCTTTCGGAACTATTCAATCTTTTTTGTTCCTTATTTTTGGATATACGACGGTTAAGGGGCCCTGGGCAGAAATAGACGGTGTGAAAGCCAGTGCAGAGGGTTATATTGTTCCCGCAGTTTTATTAGTATTTCACCTAATTATCATGTTCAATATGAGTGATATTATTTACGCATAAATTTTAGGCTGCCTGTTATTTTTCAGTAATGGGCAGTCTATCATAAAGTGAAATTGAAGCTTACGAACGTATAATATGAAGAACCTTAATTTACCCACTCAGCCAAGCTATGCCTCCCGGCGTTCGCCCGTCCTTGCACAAAACATTGTTTCAACCAGTCATCCACTTGCGTCGCAAGCGGGATTAAACATGATAGCCAAAGGTGGGAATGCCATAGACGCTGCGATTGCTTCAGCGATCACGCTCACTGTGGTTGAACCCACTGGTTGTGGTCTGGGTTCTG
>CAYMIR010000160.1:0-3478 GCA_964390655.1 uncultured Marinovum sp. | reverse complement strand
CGAAAAACTGATTTCAATGGAAAGGCCCAAACAACGCCAGATAAAAGATATATTAATAACTCTACAACGAAATTTGGCCTGTCAAAACTCGATATCAAATTTACGATCAAGATTATATACACTGGCAAACCAATTAACAAAATAAATAAAGATAATCGGCGTTTCAATTTGTAAGACATTTTATCAATCCTCAAAAGGGTCCGTTACCAGAATTGTATCATCACGTTCAGGAGAAGTAGATACTAGTGCGACAGGGCAATCTATCAACTCTTCTATTCTACGAACATATTTAATTGCATTGGCTGGCAAATCCGCCCATGACCTTGCACTCTCTGTACTTTCGTCCCAGCCAGATATTTCTTCATAAATTGGTTTACAGCGCGCTTGCTGATCTGCGGCAGTAGGCAGGTAATCAAGATCATTTCCATCAAGCTCGTATCCAATACAGATTTTAAGTTTTTTAAAACCGTCCAAAACATCAAGTTTTGTAAGAGAAATACCAGTCACACCGGAAGTCGCACAAGTTTGTCGAACCAATACAGCATCAAACCAACCACACCGACGCTTGCGGCCTGTTGTAGTGCCAAATTCATGTCCTCTTTCCCCCAAACGATTGCCATCATGATCGTCTAGTTCCGTCGGGAAAGGACCTTCTCCAACCCTAGTTGTGTAGGCCTTTACAATCCCTAAAACAAAATCAATGCCATTGGGTCCGAGGCCTGAACCAGTCGCTGCCTGGCCCGCAATCACGTTGGAAGACGTAACAAAAGGGTAAGTTCCAAAATCAATATCTAGCAGGGCTCCTTGCGCACCCTCAAAAAGAATTCGTTTTCCCGCCCTCCTTTTTTCGTTCAAAACTTTCCAAACAGGGGCAGAGTATTTTAGGATGGTCGGCGCAATTTCACGCAAGTCAGAAATTAAGGTTGATTTATCAATTTCTTCAAGCTCCATTCCTCTGCGTAGAGTATTATGGTGCAGCAGCAATCTATCAATGCGAGCCTCCAAAGTAGATCGATCCGCCAAGTCAGCTACACGTATAGCTCTTCTACCCACCTTATCTTCATAAGCTGGTCCAATTCCTCTTCCAGTAGTTCCAATTTTGGCAACTTTGTTTAGGTCTTCACGCGCACGATCTAATTCTCCGTGAATAGGTAAAATAAGTGGCGTATTTTCAGCTATGATTAAGTTTTCTGGAGATATTTCAACACCTTGCGATCTAACTATTTTTATTTCCTCGATCAAATGCCAAGGGTCTAGAACTACACCATTTCCAATGACTGATAGTTTACCTCCCCTTACCACGCCCGAGGGAAGGGCATGCAATTTGTAAGTCTTGCCATCAATAACGAGAGTATGCCCGGCGTTGTGACCGCCTTGAAAGCGAACGATAATATCGGCCCTTTCACTAAGCCAGTCAACAATTTTTCCCTTACCTTCATCTCCCCACTGAGCGCCGACAACTACAACGTTTGCCATTAAAATTTTCCTTCCATCAAACGCGCTGACATATAGCTCTGTTCATCAAAGAAAGGAACTAAAATATAGATTATAAACTAATCAGCAGATAAATTTTTTAATTTCACAGGTTGGCCATGTGGAGTATTGAGAAATGCTGCCCGCCAGTCTTGAGAATATTGAATTATTTCATCGGATTGAATCTTTACAGTTTCTCCCAAAAACTCTTCTAATGTTCTCAACCAAATTAGGTAGTAGTCATCATCATTAATTATCAATTCTTTAGATCCTTTTGACGATAAAGCACCACTGAAAGCCTTTGACCAATTTTTCCACTCAAAATGACCTTGCTCGTTGAGATGTACCGTCAATGCAAAAATTTGTGCATGCCATGGTTCGTGAAAAGGTCGATACTCAGCCCTAAGGGACATTCACTGGCTCCATATAACTTTCCCATATATCTACACATAAGGTATCACTTGGATTTTCAGGGCTTTCCCAAAGTTCAGATGCTAAAAAGGAAACCGTGTAAAGATGTTCAGGTTGCTCGCCTAAATTGTGCGCGTGCGTGTCTGGGAACACATGGGCACCATGACAGATTTCGATTTTACCTTCACATCTTTCAACATATTTTGGTAATCGCGTATGGCCGCCAGAAATAAATTTATTATCAGCACGTCTTGTTTTTACCCGTTGACCTACCAGAAATTTGGGGGAGTCCTCTACAGATCTGGAGGTAGGCGCGCCCTTACTCAAAACCCCTGCTACGTCCGCAGCGAGAAGTTTCCTACTGCTTAATGGATGAGTTTTTAGGATAGGATTTAAAAACTCATCTGCACTAATAACTCCCTTATTAACTAAGAGGTTAGCTAGTGCAGAAATCCATTTGTCATAATACGAAAATGCACAATAGTCTTTGGGAGGAAGACATTCTCTTGAATGCCGTGACATATCTAAGTTCCATTGCCTGAGAGATCCTGTCGCCAAGGTTACTGCTAAAGCTCTGGCGTGCCATTCTTCTTTAAAAGTCTTGTCTGTGATGGAACCAGGTTGAACCTTTCCATCGCCAAATCGCCCGCCCATATCATGAACCCGACTCACAACGAACTTCCTATCAATGCAGTTCCTATCATCGCATCTCGTGAGATTATTTCTATGAGTTGCTCTTCATCAAAATCTTTGTATTTATCAGGTAAAATTGGAAGCACCAAATATCTTATTTCAGCAGTGGAATCCCAAACCCTAACTTTAGTATTTTTGGGTAAGGTCACACCAAACTCTGACAAGCACTTTCTGGGTTCTCTGACGACACGAGAGCGATATTCATCAGATTTGTACCAAGTGGGAGGAATCCCAAGAAGCGGCCAAGGATAACAGCTGCATAAAGTACACACCACAATATTATGAATTTTTGGAGTGTTCTCTACAACTTTAATATGCTCACCTTGTCGACCCAAAAAACCATGTTTTTCCAAAATTTGCATTGGATCGTCTATTAAAGCCTTCTTAAAATTTTTATCCAACAAAGCTTTGGCAATTATTTTCGCCCCATTTTTTGGGCCAATTTTATTTTGGTATGTATCAATAATTTGGTCGAGTGCGTCAGGGTCAATTAAACCTCGTTTTACAAGCGCGGTTTCTAGAGCTTTAACTTTTAGTTCTGGGTCAGATGGCAGCAAAGAGTGGCTATGTTTTTCAACATCATGTGGCATAATAAGAATTATGATTAGCTTAATTCTTTTTGTCTAGAGTTAAGAGCACTTGCCCCCAGTAAAAAACTTCAATATCTAACTCGTAAATAAATCGGGCCGCATGTTATGGAAAACATAGTATTAACAATTCATCTGATACTCGCTTTGGCGTTAGTCGGAATCGTATTGCTCCAACGCTCTGAAGGTGGAGGTTTGGGTTTAGGCGGAGGCGGTGGCGGCGGCGATGGCATTATGTCCGGCCGTGGAGCGGCAACAGCGCTTACCAAAATAACTTGGGTTTTGGCCATTGCATTTATTATCACTTCAATGTC
>CAYMIR010000159.1:0-3565 GCA_964390655.1 uncultured Marinovum sp. | reverse complement strand
CCCCATGTCGCTGCTGGCGGGCGTGAATTAACAATTGATCCCTCAGGAGCTACAACTTTGATAGGACGTAAACCACCGTCGTTATTAGGAATAGTTGGATCTAGGGCTAATTTTATTGGATAACTTGTATAAGATCTAGTCATATTATATGAGCAATTTACTGCAGCTCTTATTTCACCTGATGATCCCGTATAATCGATTATAATTTCATCATTAGAAACTGTTACTAAAGTTTTAATTTCTATTTTATCATTACAACCCGGGATTAAAGGTAAAACGACGTCATTTCTGTATGAACCATCGGGAAGTAATTTTATTTTATTTCTCAAACTTTTTTCAGTTCGATTTATGACTTCAGCTCCTAGCTCTTCCAAACCAATAAGATTGTACTCTCTTAATAGATTTTGTAGTCCTTTAGTACATACGTTATTTGCAACTAACTGTGCTCTCACATCACCTAATACTTTGTCGGGAACTCTCAAGTTAGCTTTAATAAATTCAAAAATTGTTTTATTAAGTTTGCCACTACTATATAATTTCAGAATAGGAATTTTGAGACCTTCTTCAAAAACATCTTTTGATTCCAAGGTAGACATTCTACCTCCCATATCTAAGTGATGAACTATACACAAAGTATAACCAACTATTTTATTTCTATAAAAAATTGGTGAAGCTACAGATATATCTATTAAGTGACCACTTGCAATCCAAGGATCATTTGTAATTAATACATCACCAGGCTTTAGGGAACTCGCAGGATACTCTTTCAAAAAATTTTTCATAACTTCTGGAACAATCCCAAGAAAACCAGCTGTAGTAATTGTTGAATGAGAAAGCATTTGAGCATTGGCATCAAATAATGCACAGCAAAAGTCATGATATTCTTTAACTGATGGAGTATAAGCAGTCCTAATTAACCCAGTAGCGGCTTCATCTACAATTGTAATAAGCCTATTCCATAAAATTTGAATATTAATAGGGTTTAACTCAAAATTATTATTATAATTTATTTTTTTTTTCATTTTAGAAACCTATTAATTTTTATTTTTTTTACTAATTATCAAACAACCTGAGGCATCTACCTTTACAGAATAACCTGATTTGACAACTGTAGTTGATTCTTTTTCCTCTATAATAAGTGGGCCTTTTTGTTTAAATTCTTGTCCTAATCGAGATCTTTCAAAAACACTGACTAAGACTTTTTTGTTTTTTTTGAAATCAAAAACTTCTCTTTTTAGTTTTTGTTTTTCTGTATTTTTTTTTGGTACTGGTGATAATTTAAGTTTTATTTTTTTCTGGCTTATTCTTACTTTTATAGAAGCAAGCTCTATCAGGTTATCGTCATCTACTTTGCCATATGTAGAATTATATTTTTTTATAAATCTTGTTTCAATATTTATTAAAGTTTTATTATTAAAATTATTCTTTTTGACAGAAATCTCTAAAGGAAAATCTTGTCCCGAATATCTAATTTCTAAAGAACGACTAATTTTATAATTAGTTGTATTATCTAAATATGAAATCGCATCATTTTCCAAATCTTCAAAATCATTTTCTAATTTACAATAATCCAAATCTCTAATTAATTCTCTTATTACTTTGCTTTTTTCAAATGCAACAGGTGCAGTCAATAGCCCAACTGATGACATCACACCACACAAGGGCGGAATTATAATCTCAGTAATACCCAGTTTCTCTGCCAAACCAATAGCATGTACTGGACCCGCTCCACCAAAGGCAATTAAAGACAAATTAGCGGATGATTTACCTTTTTCTCCAATATAAACTCTTGCCGCTGACGCCATATTTTCATTAACAATTTCATGAATTCCAGCAGCAGCTTTAATAGAAGAAAGGTTTGTTTTTTTTGAAAAAGTTTTTTCTATTTCCTTTTCTGCGGAACTAAAGTCCAATTTAATTTCTCCACCAAGAAAATAATCTGGATTTAAGTAACCTAAAATTAGATCTGCATCAGTGACTGTTGCTTTATCCCCTCCATTGCCATAACATACTGGTCCAGGATTAGAACCTGAACTTTCTGGACCAACTTGAAATAAATTTAAATCGTTTAATTTAGCTATACTTCCACCTCCTGCTCCAATTTCTAATAAGTCATAAACTGGAATAATTACAGGAATTCCACTTCCACTTTTAAACCTATGCATCCTGTCAACTTCAAAATTTTTAGCTTTGGAAGCCGCCCCTTTCTCAATAATACAAAGTTTGGCAGTTGTTCCTCCCATATCAAATGAAAGTAAATTTTTTCTATTTAATAACTTACCAAAAAAACAAGCTGCCTCAACACCAGCAGCTGGACCTGACTCAACCATTTGAATAGGAACTTTTTTTGCTGTATCTACAGTAGACGTACCACCATTTGAAAGCATTACATATAATTTCTTATCAAAACCTTTTTCTTGTAATCCTGTAATTAATTTGTCTAAGTATTTTTCCGTTATTGACTTTACATAGGCATCAATAGTTGTTGTTGAAAATCTTTCATATTCCTTTGCTTCAGCCACAACCTCGTGAGACAAAGATATAGGTAAATTTGGTAAAATTTGTTTAATGATTTTACGAGTTTCGATTTCATGTATATTATTCTTATAAGAATGCAAGTATCCAACTGCTAATGCTTTAATTCCATTTTTTTTCAAATTAATGGCAACTTTTTCAATTTCTGATTTGATGAGTGGTTTTAAAATTCTCCCAGAAGAAAGAACTCGTTCTTCAATTCCAAATCTCAATTCTCTAGATACAAGAGGTTGGGGGAATTTGATAAACATATCATATATGTCATATCTTACCTCTCTTCTCATCTCTAATATGTCTTTAAAACCAGAAGTTGTTAGAAATGCAGTTTTATCACCTTTTCTTTCTAGTATTACATTTGTTATTAAAGTGGTAGCATGTATAATTTCGGTTAAATTTTTATACAGAAGTGGTGTATTTTGTGATATTTTGTCAATTCCGTCGAAAACACCTTCCTCAGGAGCTATAGAATTTGTCAATACTTTTTCTATTTTAATTTTTTTATTTAATTCATCATATAAAGTTAAATCAGTAAAAGTCCCTCCAATATCAATTCCAAGTCTAAATATTTTTTTCATGAACATTCTTTCATAAAACTTAATATCCTTGTATTAATTCTAACGTATTCTTTTTTTTCATACAAGCGTACAAAAAAAGCTTGTTAATTTTTTTATTTTTTATAGTATTTTAATGATTTGAAGGATTGAAGGTGACTAAAAGTCAGTTCATCACAAAAGAATTACTTAAATATCCAGTAGCCACTTTATATGAAGCAGCTGGACAGGTTGGTGATATGTGTCCTGACATAAGACCAATCTTCTCAAATTCTACAATGGCCGGGATAGCTTACACTGTTAAAATATTTCCATCTGACACATTAGGAGTTATAAAAGCCATAGATAAAGCACCTGAAGGTTCAATAATCGTGATTGATGCAGGTGGAAGTTCAAGATCCGCAGTATGGGGCGGAACATCATCATTAGCAAGTAATGTGAAGGGATTGAAAGGATGTGTGACTAATGGCTGTGTTAGA
>CAYMIR010000158.1:0-3581 GCA_964390655.1 uncultured Marinovum sp. | reverse complement strand
ACAAAGTGCCTAAAATATCGCTTTCTTTCATGATAAGAAGTTCTTCTCCATCAATGGTCACTTCTGTTCCGGACCATTTTCCGAATAAAATTTTATCACCTTCGCTAACTGACATAGCGATAAGTTCACCGCTATCCTTACGAGCGCCTTCTCCAGCAGCTACAATTATACCCTCTGCAGGCTTTTCTTTAGCACTTTCAGGAATAATCAATCCACCAGATGTTTTTTCGTCGCTTTCGACGCGGCGAACAAGAACACGGTCATGAAGTGGTTTTAATGCCATCTTTCGGCTCCTTCATTTAGTTACATTATGCCCTCATTGGGCAATTATCACTCAACATGCGCGAGTGATAACGATGGGTATTTATGTATGGTGTATGGCAGAGTCAACCACTTTAATTAAAAATTTTTAATTTAGTGAGATTTGTTGATCAAGCTAATCCACGACCTTTTAAAAGAGCATCTACCTTTGGTAATTTTCCTCTAAACTTCACATAGGCTAATTCAGAGTCCATACTATTACCAACAGAGAGAATATTTTTTTCTAGTGAATTGGCCAAGTTCATATCAAACGGATCACCTACTTCTTTGAATGCTGAAAAAACATCTTCATCCATAACTTCCGACCACATATAACTATAGTAGGCAGCAGCATAGTAACCACCAGAAAACACGTGAGAAAAATGGGGCGTTGCATGGCGCATTTCGATCACTTTAGGCATCTCTATTTTGTTGAGAATTTCAGTTTGAAGTTTCATCACATCTTTATCTTTACTAGAAAGATGAAAGTAAAGATCCACTAGAGCACTGGAGATATATTCAACAGTCTGATAACCCATATCAAAATTAGCAGCACCGATAATTCTTTCGATTAATTCGTCTGAAATTGGTTGTTTGGTTTCATAATGAAGAGCAAACTTTTTCAAAACTTCTGGTACAGTCAGCCAATGCTCATATAGCTGACTGGGCAACTCAACAAAATCGCGTGAGACAGCAGTTCCAGATAGAGGCTCGTAAGTCACGTTCGATAGTAATTGATGAAGCGCGTGCCCAAATTCGTGAAATAAAGTTTGAGCATCATCAAACGATAAAAGTGTAGGCGATCCTTTTGCAAAATTACAAACGTTTATTACTATTGGCTTTTGCAAGGTTGGAAATTTAGCTTGGGATTGAAATGCGCTGCACCAAGCACCAGATCTTTTAGAAGGTCTGGCAAAATAATCGCCTATAAATAACCCGACAGCCTTATTATTTCTAAAAACTTCCCAAGCTTTACAGTCATCATGATATAAAGGCACTTCTATGGGTACGAATGAGAGATCAAATAATTTATTTGCACAGAAAAACGCAGCCTCAATCATTTGTTCCAGACCAAAATATGGTTTTATCTCTAATTCATTCAATGCATGCTCATTTTGTCTTCTTTTTTCTGAATAATATAACCAGTCCCAAGAACTAAATTCATCGCTAATGCCATCATCAGCCATATAGGCTGTCAGAATTTTTTGATCCTTTCTAGCCTGCGCTTTGGAGCACTTCCAAACCTGTATTAACAGCTCCTCAACGTTCTCTGGCTTTTTCGCCATTTCCGTTTCCAACTTAAATTCAGCAAAATTCTTATATCCAAGCAAATCAGCCATCTGTCTCCGCAGGGTCAATGTTTCACGAGCGATTGGCCGATTATCGGTTTCTTCTTTTTGCATTCCTCGAGATACCCAAGCCTGATGAGCTTTCTTCCTAAGTTCACGATTGGGAGAAAATTTCAAAAATGGTGTAATGATTGATCTAGACAAAGTAATAATAGGTTTTTCTACTCCTTTTTCGTCCGCCGCTTGTCTTGCTGCCGCCATCAAAAAATCAGGTAGTACAGCTTGATCCTCTAAATCCAGCTCGAGGTACCAAGAACTTTCATCAGCGAGTAAATTTTGTGAAAACTGTGTGCCCAGAATTGAAAGTCGCTTTTTAATATCTTTCATTCTTTCTTTACTTTTATCATTAAGAGAAGCGCCGGCTCTTGTATAATCCCGGTATATTTTTTCTAGTAGCCTGTGCTGCTCGGGTAGTAAGTCTAGACGATCAATTTGCTTAAATAGTTCCTGAATCCGACTAAAAAGCTTTTCATTTGATGTAATTTTAGATGCATGTGATGCTAACTTTGGAGAAAATTCCATCATCAGCTTTTCTCGTTGATTGTTCGAGTCTGCACCAACCAAAGTATAAAAAGTAGATAAAACTCTATCCAGCAGCTTACCCGACTTCAATAGTGCATGAATAGTATTATCAAAAGTTGGTGGGTCGGGATTGTCACATATACCTTGGATTTCTGAAAGTTCGTCCTCGAGTGCCTTGTCCAAAGCACAGGAAAAATGATGGTCTGCAATCTCATCAAACGGTGCAATTTTGTAAGGAGTATTCCAACTGGTCAGTAATGGATTTTTATCTACCATCTTAATACCGTCAAATAGAGCAAATTGGGCATTTTTTACTCGGGTTTATTTTTATCTTACGACTTTCTCCCTTTAAACCATCATAAATAAACAGTTGTCCCAATAATGTATTACCTGAATGACTTAAAATTTTTAAAGTCTCAACGGCCATAACCGAGCCAATAACGCCTGGCAGAGGCGAAAAAACACCACCCTCAGAACACGTTAATGCCAAGCCAACTTTGGGAGGGCTTGGAAATGCGCATGCATAACAAGGCCCTCCTTTGTGCGGGGCGAACACTGAAACTTGGCCTTCCCATTGGCTCAAAGCTCCTGAAACTAAATATTTTTTCGTAATAACAGCAGCAGAGTTCGATATATACCGCGTCTCAAAATTATCAGTTCCATCTACTACAACATCATACTCAGAAAAAATCTCTTCGGCTATTTCAGAATTTAGTCGTCTGTTATAAGGCCGCACATTGACATTACTATTCAACTGATAAATAGCATCCGCTGCCGAGAAAACCTTTTGTTCTCCTACTTGTTTTGCTGGGTAAATAACTTGCCTTTGCAAATTTGATAAGCTGACTTTGTCATGATCAATAATTCCAATTGTTCCAACACCCGATGCTGCTAGATATTGAATAACCGGAGCACCTAAACCTCCTGCTCCAACGATTAAAACACTAGAATCTTTAATACGCCGCTGCCCAAGCCCACCAAGTTCTTTTAATAAAATATGCCTAGAATAACGCTCGAGCTCATGATTTGAAAACTCATCTGCTTCTTTAACATCGCTCAAGTAAACATGCTTCGATTTATTTCTAAGAACATCGATAAATAATCGAAAAAGAAAAGTTATACAGAAAAGAAAAGAGATCGTTGCCCAAGGAGCCCAACCACCCATTACGATCGAAAAGGAATTTGTTTCAGGAATTATAAAAAGAGTTCCAAGGATAAAAATTAATATTATAAAAACAGAAACCGCTCGTAAATTTTGACTCACTCCAAAATGCCTAGCAATTAACCAGACAAGGACCAAAAAAGAAAGAACGGCTAATATCATTTTGTTCCCGTTGACCCAAAACCGCTATCACTTCTAATGGTCTGGCTCAAATTTTTTGAAACTTTGAACTGAACTTTCAAAGTTGC
>CAYMIR010000157.1:0-3584 GCA_964390655.1 uncultured Marinovum sp. | reverse complement strand
TGAAACAACAAAATCTGTATTGCGAAGAGAAAAGAAAGGACCAGAAGCTGCCAATGCAGGGCTAGCAAATGTAAGCATTATTCCAGGAGCTATTATGTTCTTCAACATTCCCATCAACCTTTCATTTTCGCGTTAATTACAGATGTCAAAGTTTTAGAGTCAACTTTGCCACCAAGAATCTTAACCAATTCGGATGTAATATCTTTTGCCACTGACTTTACGTTTGCAAGAGCATCTTTTCTTATTTCGGCGATTGCTTCTTCACTAGCAGAAGCTTTTACAGAAATATCTGCGTCAGCCTTTTGAATTGCAACGTCTAACTCTTGCTTTATTTCAGACCTAGCAGACTCTATTATTTTAGAAGCTTCTAAACGCGCATCTTCAAGCGCTTTCTTATAAGCTTCCTCTGCCTGCGCAGCTTCAGACTTCAAATTTTCTGCTGCTGCGAGATCGTTTGTGATTGTGCCCTGTCTTTCAGATATCACTGCAGATATTCTGGGAAGTGCTAATCTCGAAAGAACAAAAAATATCGCCAGTAAAGTGACCACTAACCAGAATATCTGGTTACTTGCCCAATCGGTACATAACTGAGGCATACCGATTGCACTTCCATAGCTATCAATACAAGTGCTCATAGAAACATCAGTTTTTGTTGCCATATCTTACTCCTTAAAGACCAAGTAAAGTTGAGGTGATCTTAAAATAAAGACAACCCCATCTTTCAGGGCTTTCTTCTAATCGTCGCTTATACAGCAAACATTAACAGAAGGGCGACTAGAAATGAGAAGATACCCAGAGCTTCAGCAAAAGCAATACCAATGAACATTGTTGCCGTCTGTCCAGCTGCAGCAGAAGGATTTCGAAGCGCCCCTGCTATAAAATTTCCGACCACGTGACCAACGCCAACAGCAGCGCCACCCATGCCCGTACAGGCTAGACCCGCTCCAATGTATGCACCCATTTGTACAATATCGCCTTCCATTTGAATTCTCCTTAATTATAATATTTTAGTGATGTGGATGAAGAGCGTCTTTTAGATAGACGCAAGTTAAAATAGCAAAAACGTATGCCTGTATAAACGAGACTAACGTCTCTAGCGCATACATTGCGGTAATAGCAACAACAGAAAGCGGTGATATTAGCGCCACGCCTGCAAATGCTGCAAATACTTTGATAACAGCATGTCCTGCCATCATGTTGCCAGCTAGTCGGATAGAATGACTAACAGGCCGCACAAAATATGAGATAATTTCGATAAGTGCTAGCGCGGGCCTCAAAGCCAGCGGGGCGGACGAAATCCAAAAAAGAGACAAGAAGCCTACGCCATTTTTCGCAAACCCTATAATAGTTACTGATAAAAATACCACCATAGCCATCACAGCAGTAACAGCTATGTGAGAGGTGGTTGTAAACGACATCGGTAACAAACCCAGAAAATTCGATAAAACGATAAACATGAAGAGCGTCATAACATACGGAAAGTAAGGAACGGCATCTTTGCCTGCTACGTCCTCCACCATTTTATGTACAAATCCATAGGCTAATTCACCTATTGATTGTGCCCTTGACGGAACCAACGCACGCTTTGACGTTCCAACAACCATTATCAGAATTAGCGCAAGAACAGACAGGGCCATCCACAAAGTAACATTAGTAACTGTATACCAGTGAACAGGTCCCACTCCAAATAAAGGTTCAACAATAAATTGATCCATAGGGTGGAAAACTAATCCTTCACCTTTTGCGTCACCGCTGCTAGCCATCTATGCCATCCTCTTCCTTACTGAATTGGGTTGCCAATTCTTTGTCTTGCAGCTCACGGGCAGAGCGCATCATTGTTTTTACACCAGCCGCGAACCCAAATAGTGTCAATATCAGGATAAAAACTGGTTGCGTATCAAACAAAAAATCCAGTCCGTACCCCAAACCGAAGCCTATAAAAACTCCAGCCGTTAATTCAATTATCATTCTCCAGCCAACTTCGGCAGCAGAGAATTTGTTTTGTGCGGACCTTTGAGGCTCAACCCCTTTTTTTGCATCCTCTATCTTTTTTTCTAAAGATTTAAGAGGATCTTCGACGTCACCCTCACCCATAGTTTAATCCCAACAAAACACCTTGTGTCTAAGAAGTTAAAGCCAGTAAGTCAATAATGATTTCGAAGACAAAGTAAATATAAGATATTGATTTATAACAGTTTATAAAAATAAAATTTTTACATATCTGCTAGTTGATTAAATTTGTGGGGAATTCTATTATTCAACTAATTGGTTGAATAAAGTTTTGTCGTAATGGCTCATAAGCTAAATCAAATATTTTCGGCTCTGGCTGATCCGACAAGGCGGGATATTCTCATATTGCTTTTGGAAGATGATATGGCGGTAACCGACATAGCAGAACCATTTGATATGTCACTCGCTGCAATATCAAAACATTTAATTGTTTTAAGTAACGCTGGATTAATTTTGCAAGAACGTCGGGGACGCGTAAAATGGTGCAAATTAAATACGGAAGCCATGCATGCAGCTTTTATTTGGATACAGAGCTTTGGACAACTTGAACCCATCAATCTAGATTCATTTGAAGAATTTTTAACAAGAGAAAAATTATTGAACGCTTATGACTAAGGTTAACTTTATTTGAACCATTCAGTGTCAGTTCTTGACACAACAAGAAAAGCCGTGTTTATAGCGGCCAAATTCAAAGGAAGATTATTCTTCCGGTCCTTAGCAGTTGGATCGCCCCCCGTCAGCGAGTTTCGCCCACGGGGGTAATTACGCTTATAAGCAACTGTAGGGATTGGCATAACTGAATTAGATTGGACTTGAGGAGTTTGATTTGTTTGAGAGTTTATCTGAGCGGCTTTCCGGTGTTTTCGATCGGCTGACTAAACAGGGTGCTCTATCTGAAGATGATGTGAAAACAGCTCTTCGAGAAGTGAGGGTAGCTCTGCTAGAAGCTGATGTTTCTCTTTCTGTCGCGAGAGATTTCATAAAAGCGGTGCAAGAAAAAGCAACAGGTCAAACTGTAACAAAATCAGTCACACCCGGCCAGCAAGTTGTAAAAATTGTCCACGATGAGCTTGTATATTTTTTGGCAGGCGATGAAGATCCCGAAAAACTCAAAATTGATAATCCGCCCGCTCCTATCCTAATGGTAGGTCTTCAAGGCTCAGGAAAAACAACAACCTCAGCAAAATTAGCGAACAGATTTAAACAAAAAGATGGAAAAAAAGTACTAATGGCCTCATTGGACGTAAATCGTCCAGCTGCTATGGAGCAATTACAAATTCTTGGCTCTCAAATTGGGGTCGATACTCTGCCTATCGTGAAAGGAGAAGATCCTTTAGCGATAGCAAAAAGAGCAAAAACACAAGCCTCTCTGGGAGGTTATGATATCTACATACTCGATACAGCTGGTCGCCTCCACATTGATCAAGAATTAATTGCCCAAGCGGCAGCCGTTAGAGATGTTGCTAATCCTAGAGAGACACTTTTGGTTGTTGATGGCTTGACAGGACAGGATGCTGTTAATGTTGCTACTGAATTTGATGACAAAATTGGAGTCAGTGGTGTTGTTCTAACAC
>CAYMIR010000156.1:0-3591 GCA_964390655.1 uncultured Marinovum sp. | reverse complement strand
CATATGTTCAAGTACAAAATGGATGCGACCATCGATGCACATTTTGCATAATCCCTTTTGGCCGTGGTAATTCACGCTCTGTGCCCGCAGGTGTAATTGTTGATCAAATAAAACGCCTGGTGGATAAAGGCTTTAATGAAGTAGTTTTAACAGGTGTTGATCTAACAAGTTGGGGCGCGGATTTACCCAACTCGCCAAAACTAGGCGATTTGATTATGCGTATCTTAAAGCTTGTACCCGACTTATCAAGACTTCGAATTAGCTCAATTGACAGCATTGAGGTTGATGAAAACCTGATGCAAGCAATTGCAACTGAAAAAAGATTAATGCCGCACTTACACTTAAGTTTACAACATGGGGACGATCTAATTCTCAAGCGTATGAAACGCCGTCACTCGAGAACTGATGCTATTCAGTTTTGTGAGGAAGCCCGAAAAGTTAGGCCTGAAATAACTTTTGGTGCCGATATCATCGCAGGTTTCCCTACCGAAACAGATGAGCATTTTGAAAACTCTGTTAACCTTATTGAAGATTGCGGGCTGACATGGCTTCATATTTTTCCTTATTCTCCTAGAGAGGGCACGCCAGCCGCCAGAATGCCCCAAGTGAATGGGAAGCAAATAAAAAGGCGAGCTGCAGTTTTGAGAGGCCTTGGAGCAAAACAAATACAGTCTCATCTTTCGTCCCAGCTTGGCAAAGATCACAGTATTCTCATGGAAAATACCTACATGGGTCGAACAGAGCAGTTTACCGAAGTAAAATTCGATAAAGAGCAAGTTGAAGGTAGTATTGTCTTGGGAAAAATTACCGATGCAAATGAAAAGCAACTTTTCGCAACTGCAATCTAAGGAAAAATGAATACTACGCCTATACTTTACAGTTTTCGCAGGTGCCCCTATGCAATAAGGGCCCGGCTGGCTATTTACTCAGCAGGTATAGAGTTAGAACTACGTGAAATTTTATTGAGAGACAAAGCCCCCGAGTTTTTAGAAGTATCTAAAAGCAAAACTGTTCCGTGCTTGCAAACTAACAATGAAATTTTTGATGAGAGTCTTGAAATCATGATTTGGGCTCTAAAAATTAACGACCCCAACAACTGGCTTAGAGAAACCGATAAAAGCCTTGAACTGATAGAGACCTGTGATGGCCCATTTAAAAATGCGCTCGATCGAACAAAATATCCCAATCGATACCCTAATGAAAATAAAGAGGAAAATCGACTACTGGCCAGTAATTTTTTAAATTTTATTGAAAGCCAACTTAACCCCTGTTTGTTTGGAAAAAACTTTAACATGGCTGATATAGCAATTTTACCATTCGTGAGACAATTTGCTCATATTGATTTTAATTGGTTCTTATCTCAACCTTGGCCAAAAACCGCACAATGGCTAGAAAATTTCAAAACTTCTGAAATGTTCAATTCGGTTATGAAAAAATATCCCAAGTGGAAAGAAAATGATCCTATAACTTTATTTCCATGATATCTAAACAGGGGCTTATTTCACACTTTGAACTCGCTAATTTTCTGGTAAATCAGAAATCTATACAATAAGCTAAAAGCCACTCGGGAGCAGTTTGATGAAGCTAGTTTACTCACCACCATCACCATTCGTTCGTAAAGTAACAACACTTATTCATCATGCAGATCTAAGTGATCGTATAGAGCTTATTAATGTCAAAACAACAGCACTTTCAGTGGCAGAGGAAGCAAGAGCTGCTAATCCACTAGGAAAGATTCCCGTCATGATTTTGGAAGACGGAAAAGCTATATTTGATAGTCGTGTTATTACTCAATATCTCGACGAGCTTGCTGGATCAAAACTTTATCCACGGGAAAAAATCTATGATATCCTAACACTGGAAGCTTTAGCTGATGGGATAATGGAAAGCGCTGTTTCGATTACATACGAAAGCAAATTGAGACCTGAAAACGAGCAATCGCCATCTTGGATGGAAGCTCAATGGTCTAAGGTTCTGCACGCAGTCAAAGCTCTTGATGATGGAATATTCAAAGCCATGGATGGCGAGATAAATATGGGTCAAATAGCAGTGTCCTGTGCCCTTGGCTATTTAGATTTTCGGCATGATCCTAGACAGTGGAGAAGTGGGCACTCAAAATTAGCTTCTTGGAATGATGAAATGATGAAGCTTCCAGCATTAATTAAAACAATACCGACGGATTGATATGAAGACAGAAAATTTACAGGAATGGATTGGAAAAACTGAGGAGAGAAGTGATTGTCTAAATGCTTTCCCAGCTAACGCAATGGCTGCTACTTTAAATCACAAACAATTAGATTATTCAGAAAACAAAAATTTACCTCCGCTTTGGCATTGGTTATATTTTCTGCCAATTTTTAAGTTATCTGATGCCGGCTATGATGGGCATGCTGCGCTAGGTGATTTTCTACCGCCAGTTCAATTGCCCAGGCGAATGTGGGCGGGCAGCAGAATAGAATTTTTATCACCATTAAAAGTTGGCCATGAGTACAAGAAAACAAGTAAAATTAAAAATGTCACTGCTAAGTCAGGCCGCTCTGGGGATTTAGTTTTCGTAACCGTTTCCCACGAAGTAAGTAATGGTCCAACAATATGCATCAATGAAGAGCATGATATTGTGTATCGTGAAAAGGCCACAAGTTCTTCGGGGCCTACTAAATTGATAGAAGCTCCTAAAGATTTTGATTTTTCAATTGAAATAAAACCTGATCCTGTTTTACTTTTTAGATACTCAGCATTAACTTTTAACGGTCACCGAATTCATTATGACCATCCTTTCTGTATAGACACGGAGGGTTACGATGGATTGGTCGTACATGGTCCTCTTTTGGCAACCTTGCTTTTGGATGGTCTAGCCAGTCACAAGCCAAATACGATTGTTCAAAATTTTGAATTCAGAGCGATGGCACCAGTTTTTGATAATATGAAATTTCAGGTTAAAGGAATAGAGCAAGAACCAGGTGAATACTCTCTTTGGATTGAAAGAGAAGATGGTTCAATGGCGATGAATGCTAAGGTGCAAGTAAAATAATAAGCTTAATTTCTATTTCAAAAATCAAGATCACTCTCTTTTCTAATAGTTTTACGGCCTTGTTTAACTTCACCTCGCTGTTTTTTATCTTTTATTCTTCGTCTTTGACTACCTAAAGTTGGCCGGGTAGCAATTCTTTTTTTCTGCACGATGGTAGCTTTTAATATCAAATCTCTAAGTCTTTTTCGCGCTATTTCCCGATTTCTCGTTTGATAACGGGTCTCTTCAACTTGGAAAATTATGGCGCCATCATTTGTCCACCGTCGACCAGCAATCTTTTTTAACCGCACCTTTACTTGATCAGGAATATTAGGAGATCTTAAAGCCTCAAATCGAAGCTCAACAGCGGTACTTACCTTATTTACATTTTGACCACCTGGCCCTGAGGACCGTACAAAATTTTCCGTCAGTTCCCAGTCTTCAATTGTAATATTTTCATTTATTTTAATCATCACGTTTAATTAAATTATTGAATGAAAAGGGCGGCCAATAGGCCGCCCTAAATAAACTTTTTGAGATTGTAGGGAAGTGGGTCGGTTAGGAAATACCAATTGCGGACT
>CAYMIR010000155.1:0-3593 GCA_964390655.1 uncultured Marinovum sp. | reverse complement strand
CTGCGGTGCAGCTTGCGGCCAAAATTTATACTTCAGATTAAAGATGGTGAAAAATGAAAACCTTTAAGAAAATTCTGATTGCGAACCGTGGTGAAATAGCAATTAGGATCATGCGTGCAGCCAATGAGATGGGGAAAAAAACTGTCGCCGTATTTGCTGAAGAAGATAAACTGGGTCTTCATAGATTTAAGGCAGATGAAGCATATCGCATCGGAGAAGGTCTTGGACCGGTGGCAGCCTACTTATCCATTGATGAAATTATTAGAGTTGCAACGCTAAGCGGTGCTGATGCAATTCATCCTGGTTACGGATTGTTGAGTGAAAATCCGGACTTTGTAGATGCATGCGCTGCTAATAAGATTACATTTATTGGCCCAAAAGCTAAAACTATGCGCGCTCTGGGCGATAAGGCTTCTGCCAGAAAGGTAGCAATTGAAGCTAAAGTACCAGTAATTCCCGCGACTGATGTTCTTGGAGATGACATAAACATCATCCGAAAAGAAGCTGACAACATTGGCTACCCGTTAATGCTTAAGGCGTCATGGGGAGGTGGGGGGCGTGGGATGCGTCCTATCAATGACGAAAGTGAGCTTGAAGATAAGATTCTGGAAGGCCGTCGTGAGGCGGAGGCTGCGTTTGGCAACGGTGAAGGCTACTTAGAAAAAATGATAACTAAGGCTAGACACGTTGAGGTCCAAATTTTAGGGGACCAAAATGGAGATATCTACCATCTTTGGGAACGGGATTGTTCGGTACAAAGGAGAAATCAAAAGGTTGTTGAACGCGCTCCCGCCCCTTACCTCTCAGCTTCCCAGAGAGAGGAAATATGTGAACTAGGCCGCAGAATTTGCCAGCACGTAAACTACGAATGTGCCGGAACTGTTGAATTCCTGATGGATATGGATAGTGACAAATTTTACTTTATAGAAGTCAATCCGCGGATCCAAGTTGAGCACACTGTTACTGAAGAAGTTACCGGAATAGATATTGTACAAGCTCAAATTTTAATTTCAGAGGGCTACGGACTAGCCGAAGCCACAGGAAAGGCTTCACAAAAAGAGATAAAATTAAATGGTCATGCACTACAGACTCGGATAACCACTGAAGATCCACAAAATAATTTTATACCTGACTATGGACGTATCACGGCATTTAGAGAAGCTACAGGAATGGGTATTCGTCTTGACGGAGGTACAGCTTATTCAGGCGGTGTCATTACACGGTACTATGATAGTTTACTGGTCAAGGTCACGGCGTGGGCCCCTACTCCCGAAAAAGCAATTTCCAGAATGGACCGGGCGCTAAGAGAATTCAGAATTAGGGGAGTTTCTACAAATATTGCATTCGTTGAGAATTTGTTAAAACATCCTACGTTTTTAAATTATCAGTATACGACAAAATTTATCGATACCTCTACCGATTTATTTGAATTTAGCAAAAGACGTGATCGGGGCACAAAAGTATTAAATTACATTGCTGACATTACAGTTAATGGTCACCCAGAGACTGTTAACCGGCCTAAACCACCTGGTGAAATTAAATCAGCTAGAGCTCCAGCTGTTAACTCAGAACAAGGCTATGGTACCCGAAATCTTCTGGATGAGAAAGGCCCAACTGCAGTCGCAAATTGGATGTTAGATCAAAAAAGATTGCTTTTAACAGATACAACAATGCGAGACGGCCATCAGTCACTTCTTGCTACGCGCATGCGCTCATTAGATATGATTAATGCTGCCCCTTTTTATTCCTCTAAACTTCCAAAACTGTTTTCAGTCGAATGCTGGGGCGGTGCAACATTTGATGTTGCATATCGATTTTTACAAGAATGTCCTTGGCAAAGATTGAGGGATATCCGCGCTGCAATGCCAAATATTATGACACAAATGTTATTGCGAGCCTCAAATGGCGTCGGGTACACAAATTACCCCGACAACATTGTCGAAGCATTCGTGAGAGAAGCTGCGAAAGGTATTGATGTATTTCGCGTTTTTGACAGTCTCAATTGGGTTGAAAATATGCGAGTTGCCATGGACGCGGTTTTGGATAGTAATAAAATTTGCGAAGCTACTATCTGCTACACGGGAGATATATTGAACCCAGAACGGGCTAAGTACGACTTACAGTATTATGTGTCGATGGCCAAAGAATTAGAGGCAGCAGGCGCTCACGTTTTAGGCTTGAAAGATATGGCAGGTTTATTGAAGCCTGCGGCTGCTACAACATTAATTAAAACGCTGAAAGGCGAGATTGGTATACCGATACATTTCCACACACACGACACAAGTGGCATAGCAGCATCTACCATTTTAGCTGCCTCTGACGCTGGTGTTGACGCGGTAGATACAGCCATGGATGCTTTTTCAGGTGGAACGTCGCAACCTTGCCTTGGGTCAATTGTAGAAGCCCTAAGGCATACTAACCGCGACACTGAGCTTGATATTGACGATATAAGGCAAATTAATAATTATTGGGAACACGTTCGTGACCAGTATGTTGCGTTTGAGAGTGGATCATCAGCACCTGCATCAGAGGTATACCTTCATGAAATGCCAGGCGGTCAGTTTACAAATTTAAAAGCCCAAGCTCGCTCTTTAGGTCTCGAGGAACAATGGCCAGAAATTGCGAGGACATACGCAGATGTCAATCAAATGTTTGGCGATATTGTAAAAGTGACTCCCTCCTCTAAAGTGGTTGGTGATATGGCTCTGATGATGGTGTCCCAAGGCCTCAGTCGTAAGGACGTAGAAAATCCAGATATTGACCTGTCTTTTCCCGAAAGCGTGGTGGATATGATGCGCGGCAACCTTGGCCAACCACCAGGCGGTTTTCCAAAATCAATTGTTGGAAAAATACTTAAAGGTGAAAAGCCCAATTTAGACAGGCCGGGAAAGCGACTAAAAGATGTTGATCTTGAACAAGTACGAACAGAATTGTCCAAGAACCTTGACGGACTGGAAATAGATGACGAGGACTTAAACGGCTATTTGATGTATCCAAAAGTTTTTCTGGATTATATGGAGCGACATCAGATCTATGGCCCCGTCAGAGCTTTACCAACAAAAACCTTCTTTTATGGTATGGAACCTGGAGAAGAAATTACAGCAGAAATTGATCCAGGAAAAACGTTAGAAATTCGTTTGCAAGCTGTTGGAGAAACAGATGAAAAAGGTGATGTCAGGGTCTTTTTCGAATTAAATGGTCAACCACGCATCATACGTGTCCCTAATCGGCTTATTAAATCACAAACAGCATCTAATCCAAAAGCAGAGGAAGGTAATAATTCGCATGTTGGAGCGCCTATGCCTGGCGTTGTTGCTGGGGTGACGGTCTCTCAAGGTCAGTCAGTCAGTGAAGGGGATTTACTTCTCACAATTGAAGCTATGAAAATGGAGACAGGGCTTCATGCGGAACGTGATGCCGTTGTAAAATTAGTTCATGTTAGTACCGGGTCGCAAATAGATGCTAAAGATCTTTTAATTGAATTTGAATAATCTGCTATTTTTCACTTGCAGAGCCAAAATAGTATTTGTAGAAGCGGGATACCCAAGGATGCGGGCGTAGCTCAGGGGTAGAGCGTTACCTTGCCAAGGTAA
>CAYMIR010000154.1:0-3622 GCA_964390655.1 uncultured Marinovum sp. | reverse complement strand
GCTTCATCGCTTCAACTCCGTTAAATATAAGTACTAACCACCGGATTCGTACCGAATAAATCTTGAAGCCTAGCTCATAAGCTGATCGAGACGATAAGTCAAATCGATGTTTTGAATTAAGATAAATTTTTGTTCAAACTGAATTTCTATCTAAAAAAGATAGTAAATTCCTGATTTTTAATGGTTTTGAACTATATTTTTTGTAGGAACCTACGGTAGTTCCTAGAGAGCCCAAAACGATCGTATAACTTAACAGATATAAATGAAAAAATTTATTCCAATCACACTAATTGCTTTGGCTTTTTTACTAGCATTTCTTTTGGGTGCTCAAGATATCACATTTGATGACTTTATTTCAAATCGTGATCAAATTTTAATGTTTCGCGATAGCAATCTGACTTTTTCTATCATGATTTTCATGCTGACTTATATTTCTGCTGTCACCTTTTCAGTTCCGGGCGCTACTGTTCTGTCTGTGACAGGGGGTTTTATATTTGGGCTAGAGTTAGGATTAATTTTAAATGTTGTATCTGCTACAATCGGCGCCACATTTTTATTTTTGGCAGTGAGATTAGGCTTTGGAAATCTCTTTAGAAGGTTCGAAAAAGGTTCTGTTAAGTTTAGCGATTTGATTGAACAGCTCAAAGTTAATGAAATAAATCTTCTTTTACTTTTACGATTAATTCCCGTTGTACCATTTTTTGTTGCTAATATTTTGCCTGCTATAGCCAATGTAAGTTTGAAAAACTTTTTTTGGACAACATTTTTAGGGATTATTCCTGGGGGATTTGTTTTTACCTTGATCGGCGCTAACGCTGGGAATTTCTTTGATCGAGGTGAGGCTCCAGACTTAACAGTTTTTTGGTCATTCGAATTCTTGGGGCCATTAATCTGCCTGATAATTCTTGTCGCATTCCCAATGTTTTTCAGGATTACAAGGTACAATCATGACTAAAAAAATTAGAACAGACTTATTGATCATAGGGGCTGGAGCGGGAGGTTTATCCGTTGCCGCTGGCGCTGCTCAGTTTGGAGTTAAGGTTGTTCTGCTAGAAGGTGATAAAATGGGTGGTGATTGCCTAAATTATGGCTGCATTCCATCTAAAGCATTAATAGCCTTCAGTAATCAGAAAAAACCAAAGAAGTTTATTGAGGCAATGAGTTTTGTAAGACAGGCAATCAAAGAGATTGAGCCTCACGATAGTGAGGACCGGTTTCGCTCCCTTGGGGTCAACGTGATCCGAGAGTATGGACGTTTTGTAGACGCAAAAACGGTGGCTGCAGGAGGCTATGAAATCCAATCTCGTAGAATAGTAATTGCCACTGGCGCTCACACCTCAATTCCCAAAATTAATGGTTTGTCGGATATTCCATACTATACGAACCAAACTATCTTTGATTTAGGTCGGAAGCCTAGTCACTTGCTGGTTTTGGGCGGTGGCCCTGTTGGTGTTGAATTGGCCCAAGCTTTCACTCGACTTGGAATAAAAGTGACAATCTTTGAAAAGCAAAAGATTTTATCAAACTTCAATTGTGAGCAGGTCAAAATTCTTAAAGGTAATTTATTGGCCGACGGCGTTAATTTGAAAGAAGACGCATCCATTGAAGAATTCTCTCAAGTCGGCAGTAAGTTAACCGTTGTGCTTAAAAGTGGCGAAAAAATAACTGGAAGTGATCTTCTAGTTGCAACAGGAAAACACCCAAATTTACAAAGTCTCAATCTGCACGTTGCTGGAATTAGTTTTTCAGATAAAGGCATTGAAACCGATGAATACCTTCGCACGAAAAATAGAAAAATTTATGCAATTGGTGACGTTGCTCAATTTGAAAACTTTACAAATGTAGCAAATCATCATGCTGGAATAGTTATCAAGTCAATTATTACTGGATTAAAAACTAGCACGCAAAAAGAAATGCAACCACGAGTAATTTATACGACGCCAGAAATTGGTTCAGTTGGTCTTTCGAAAGCTCAAGCTACAAAAAAATATGGGGACAAATTAAAAATTAGCCGTGTCAATTTTTCCGATAATGATAGAGCGATTACAGATGATAAACAACTGGGTTGGATAGAAATATATATTCACAGAAACCTAGTGGTTGGGGCATCAGTTATTGGTATAGGTGCTGGAGAATTGTTAAATTTTTGGTCTTTTATGATTTCCAACCGTATCTCAATATATAAAGTTGCAAAGACTAGTTTTGCTTATCCGACCCTGGGAGAAGTAAACAAAAAGTTGGTAACAAATTATATTAGCCCAAAGATTTTCAAAAATCGTTGGATACGAAATTTGGTATGGCTTACTCAAAGATATTTTCCCTGACAAAGATGATAGCGTTAAATCAAACATTTTTACATTCATTTTATTTATTTACTGCGAATAAAATTTAGCCTTGCATTAGAGCATTGCAGACCTTAATTCCTTCCGTAGTGGACCGATAGCTCAGCTGGATAGAGTACTTGACTACGAATCAAGGGGTCGGGGGTTCGAATCCTCCTCGGTCCGCCATATAAATCAATAACTTAGTAGAAAATTAGAAAAGCGGAAACTCTATTGGGGAAACTCTGGGGAAACATTTTACTGTAATACCAGCTCATTAGGGGGTGGGGGTCAAAAACTTTCCGTTTGGTAACCTTTGACAAAAAAATAAATCAAACTTGCTACAAGCTTAGCAAATCAAGCGACTCACATAAATAACTCAGTGGATAAACGGTGGTTGATGGTTTTATATGTCTTAATTAGGCACCACTTTTCTCTTCAAGATCGTTCAATTCCTGCCTTGCCTTCCACATTTCAACGCACGGTAGGCACCTTCCTGTCGCCGGTCTTATAGCACGATAGGCTGGATGCACACTACAACCTTTAACCAGTATTTCCAGAAGCTCAATTTTACGTAATAATTTTTTCATTTAAAAATCTTTCCAATTTTTTGGACTCCAACTGAGCTTTTTCCTTGAGAGTGAATTTGATAAATCAGTCCTCTAAACCATTCAAATATTCTTCAGCAATCCTTTTTCCTGTTTTGTAGTCTGCTTTTAAAATCTCAATATTTTTTGAGTCTCTTTTTGATTTTAGTTTTTCTGGAGGACATAGTTGTACAATGTCACAATCATGCGGAGGGTTGTTTATAAAATCAATTGCTCGATTGTATGTTTTGTCGTGCTCTAATAATGCTTTTCTTAATTTAGGATATTTTCGTGAAAATAAAGCACCAATATAATTTTCAGGCTTCAGCTTCCTTCTAAATTTTTTTTCATATGTTCTGATTACAATTATTTTTTTAGCTCCCAATTCATATGCTTTTTCCACGGGCAATGGGTCCGCGATGCCTCCATCAAATTTCCTATGTCCATTTATTAAGCTTGGCGTTTTTACTAAAAAGGGCAGTGTCCCAGAGGCAATCATTTTTGGCATCCACTCACCATCTCCAAATGAATAATATTCAGCATTTGCTTCGATCGCATCTGTTACAACTGCGATATAGTCTTTTCCTTTTAAGTTATTTTTAATCTTTTCCATACTTGGCTTGAACATTCTCTCACCATCTTCGTACATCTGATGAAATTTTAATATGTCTTTACCAGTAAAAATATTTTTATAACTGAGGTAATCACCTTTAG
>CAYMIR010000153.1:0-3675 GCA_964390655.1 uncultured Marinovum sp. | reverse complement strand
AGTGCTATTGGTACTCTTTTCCCGGTAGGGATGTTTACGCCGGCTATTCGTGCCACGTTGTTTCCTTTCGTTGCGATTCCGTAACCCCAGAACCTTTTTTCACAACATTAAACCCATCCAATTTACGGGCCTAAGCTGATCTATTGATCAATGATTCTACTTCTAAGAAGTGCCGTCTATTTGGTCTAGACGGAATCGTCAAGAGCTAGAGTCGTAAAAGTATATTTATCCATCCAAAACTGCAGCAATCGACTTTTCAACCTCTTCCACTGAGGCAAGACCGTTCACGGATACATGATCACCTTTTGCATAATAGTAACCAATAAGTGACGAGGTTTTTTTATAATACTCCATTAACCGCTGACGCAAACTATCTTCATTATCATCAGCTCGCCTCACCACCTCAGTGCTGGAGCATTTTGGACATTTGCCGGAAGCTGGCCATGGATTTGTTACATCATGAAAAACTTCACCACAGTTACCACAAGACGATCGGCCACTTATCCTCGAAACAAGAGCCTCATCATCAACCTTCATCTCAACGACAAGGTCTAGGTTTTCTCCACACTCATCTAAGAGTCTACCTAATGCATCTGCCTGCTTGAGTGTTCTGGGAAATCCATCAAATATAAAGCCCCCACCTTTTTTGCCGGATATTTTTTCTTTTATAAGCCCAATAACAATCTCGTCTGTGACTAAATCACCTCGTGCCATAACTTCGGCAACAAGGTTTCCCATTTCACTTCCCGAATCCTTAGCTTCTCTTAACATATCTCCAGTAGAAAGCTGTATCATATTCCTTTTTTCTACAAGGTGGCGGGCCTGAGTACCTTTACCCGCTCCAGGTGGACCAAGTAATATAATATTCATCTACGCGCAGTTCCTTTTTTTCTACGACCCTTACCCTTACCTCTAAGTTGGGACTTTTGAATAAGACTTTCATACTGATGTGCCAGAAGATGTGACTGAACCTGCTGTATGGTATCCATAGTCACAGATACAACGATCAAAACAGAAGTTCCCCCAAAATAAAAAGGAATGTTTAATTGACCTCTTAAAACTTCAGGTAGAAGGCACACAAGTGCCAAGTAAGAGGCACCTAGAACTAAAATTCGATTTACCACGTATTCCAACTGCTCTGCTGTCCTCTGACCAGGCCGAACACCCGGGATAAATCCATTTTGGTTTTTCAAATTATCTGCCACATCTTCAACTTTGAAAGATACATTAAACGTATAAAAATAAGTAAAGAAAATAATCATTGCTGCGAAAAAGATCAGATATGCCGGCTGACCAGGCCCAAAATAGGCTAATATAGTCGACATAACAGGCCCAGTCTGGGAACCAGAAAATGTACTAATAGTTGTGGGTAGTAATAATAGTGATGACGCAAATATTGCCGGGATTACGCCCGCCGGATTTACTTTCACGGGTAAATGAGAGTTTTGACCCTCCATTACCTTCATGCCAACTTGTCTTCGTGGGTATTGTATCATTATTTTTCGAAGCGCTCGCTCCATAAAAACAACAAAGGCTATGGTGACCACAACCATAACAATCACGCCGACAATAACAGCAGGATTAATTGCACCAGATCTACCTGATGCAAAAAACTGTGCTAGTGCCGCAGGTATCTCAGCAATGATTCCGACAAATATTATTAATGAGATCCCATTTCCGATGCCTCGTGCAGTTATCTGCTCACCAAGCCACATCAGAAACATTGTCCCGCCTACAAGCGTTATCACGCAAGCTGTTCTAAAAAATACTCCTGGATCCGTGACAAGGTTTCCACTTTCAAGACTGACGGCTAGGCCATATGCCTGAAAAGTAGCCAGTAGAACCGTACCGTAACGCGTGTATTGGTTAATTTTTTTACGGCCCTGCTCCCCCTCTTTCTTTAGTTGTTCTAAAGAAGGCACCATCGATGTTAATAGCTGAACGATAATTGAGGCCGAAATATATGGCATTATGCCAAGAGCGAATATACCCATCCTACCCAGCGCGCCGCCAGTAAACATTGAGAGCATACCACCAATACCAGTTTGGGCTTGCTCCATAAATTCTCGTAAGGCTGCACCATCAATGCCAGGTACTGGAATAAAAGTCCCTAAACGATATACGCAGAGCAAACCTAATGTGAAAAGAATACGATTTCTAAGATCTTTTGCTTTTCCTAAAGCGGCCCAGCTTGTGTTAGCGGCCATTTGTTCAACTGCAGATACCATTTGGTTCTCACCTAGTGAAAACGCCGCTAATAGGTTATCCTTCAGCGGCGTAAATTAACGTTTAAATCTTATCTAAGCACACTGACTATCTTTCACAAGTATTTATTCAGCAGAACTTGCTATCGTGAGCGATCCACCAGCTTTTGCAACAGCGTCAATCGCTGCCTTTGATGCTCCAGTTACATTAAGCTTAACTTTTGATTTAAGATCACCCTTTGCTAAAATTCGAACACCGTCACGCTTTCTACGAACAAGACCAGAAGCAACTAATGTATCTTCGGTTATTTCGGCTTTAGCATCTAATTTGCCAGCCTCAATAAATTTTTCTATTAAACTAAGATTAACGACGGCATAAGATTTCCGATTTGGATTATTAAAACCACGTTTTGGCAGTCTTTGATACAAAGGCATCTGCCCGCCTTCGTAACCGTTGATAGCAACACCTGACCTCGATTTCTGACCCTTTAAGCCTCTACCGCCAGTTTTACCTTTACCGGAACCCGGTCCACGTCCAATTCGCTTTTTCTTACGATTTGCGCCTTCATTGTCATGTAGTTCATGTAATTTCATGTCGCTTCTCCTCTTGCCGGAATTGCCCCCCGATTACGCGACGAAAGGGACAAACACGGTTTCTAATTTGACTGAGAACTTAATACTAGCCTCGTTCTTCTATAATTTTTACCAAATGTGGAATTTTATTTACCATTCCCCGAACAGAAGGGGTGTCTTCTAGTTCTCGTGTTTTATGCATCTTATTCAAACCCAACCCGATCAACGTCTTACGCTGCTTTTCAGGACGACGGATTGGTGACCCAATTTGTTGTACTACTATCGTTTTTCCCATGGAATTGTCCTCTAATATCAAGCAGTTTCCGCAACAGGAGCTTCATCGCGGCGAATTATTTCAGCCACTTTTTTCCCTCGGCGTTGGGCTACCATTCTTGGGCTTGCCTGTCGGCCAAGTCCATTAAGAGTTGCACGTATCATGTTATATGGGTTTTGCGATCCTATCGATTTTGCAACAACATCTTGAACACCTAGCATTTCAAACACCGCACGCATTGGACCACCAGCGATGATACCTGTACCAGTAGGCGCAGTCCTCATCACAACTTTACCCGCACCGTGGCGTCCGTCAACATCATGGTGTAGGGTTCTTCCTTCACGAAGAGGCACTCGTACCATTTGTCTTTTAGCTTGTTCCGTGGCTTTACGTATTGCTTCGGGCACTTCTTTAGCTTTACCCTTACCGAAACCCACGCGGCCTTTTTGATCGCCAACAACAACTAAAGCTGCAAAGCCAAAACGCTTTCCGCCTTTTACTGTTTTAGAAACCCTATTGATCGCAACAAGACGATCTGCAAGCTCGGGGGCCGCTTCATCGCGGTTTCGTCCCTTTTGATTTGGTTCTTTAGCCATTCACACCGTCTCCTTAAAACTTTAACCC
>CAYMIR010000152.1:0-3723 GCA_964390655.1 uncultured Marinovum sp. | reverse complement strand
CTTATTCATCGGCTCATTCACTTTGAACCACTATACAAGTTAGCCCATAAAACCCATCATAGAAATATTAATCCGGGCCCGTGGTCAGGGCTGGCGATGCACCCCATAGAGCATACTTTTTATTTTTCATGCGCTCTCCTTTATCTTTTCTTTCCATTCCATCCAGCCTTTGTAGTTGTGACTTTGGTTCACGCTGGTTTAAGTCCTGCGCCTGGTCACGCTGGATTTGAAAGAATAAAGACAGACGAACAAACAAGCTTTGATATTGATAGCTATGCGCATTATCTCCATCACAAGTATTTTGAATGTAATTATGCGGATGGTATTTTGCCCTTAGATCGTTGGTTTGGCACACTACATGACGGTAGCGAAGAGTCATTTAAAAAAATGCGAGATAGACTGAGTAAGAAAAATCAGAAAAAAATTTCACCTAAGACTTAACCAAAAAATTTTATACTTTTACAAAGAATGGCTTTGGGCCTCTAAAAGCCCAACCAGAATATTCTACTCTGGAGAGTAATTTCATATTTGGAAATTTTTCAAAAAGCATTGGAATGGCAACTTCAGAGATAAGTGTTTTTGAGATCCATGCTCCAGCACAAAAATGGGGTCCTGCACCAAATGATATTGACCGAGCCACATCTCGGTCCAACTTGAATTCATTTGGTTTTTCAAAAATATCTTCATCTCTATTGGCAGACCCAAACATTAAAAATACGCGATCATTCTCAAAAAAATTAAAACCCTTATACGAAAAATCTTTTGCTATTCGCCTCGGTGACATTCCAATAGGAGACATCCATCTGGCATACTCTTCAAATGCTATCAACCAATCAAATTCACCATTTAATATCTTCTCCAATTGAATTGGATTTTGCAAAAGCGTGGCAATGGTACCAGCAATTGCATCACGTGGTTCGTTCTGGCCTCCAGATATAGCCAATTTTACATTCGCAGATATTATTTCAAATTTTTCATTTTTTAATGCAAAGACAGATAATAGTGAGGGGTCAGAACCCAGATCCTGTTCCAATCTTTCCTGAATATGAAAGTCAATCGAGGCAGTGCACCTGTGACAATTTTCTTCGACCATCTTGTTTTGATTATAATTTGCACAACCGTCAATCATGCCTTGGCTAACACGATCCATTTCTTGCCAAGTCATATTTGTAAGACCTGTTATAGACTTTAGTGCTTCTGCTGAAACTGGTTTAGCAAACTCATTTACCAAATCTATTTCTTGTTTTTTCGAAAGATTATTAAGAATTTTCTTTGTATGGTCCACGAATTTTTGCTTCCAGACATTCTGTGTGGTTTTAGGTGAAACCGTCGGAAAAATTACATGGCGCTCTCTTTTATGTTCCTCACCATCTTTCCTCATCATATTTTGGCCCATCAGTCTCGTCATAAGACCATCAGGCTGTATTGATGAAAATACAGCGGTATTTTTTTCACAAACGAATATATCTTCATGTTTTGAGAGTAGAATTGCATTCAGTTGTGGCACAAATGATATTGGAGCCTTCTTCCTTAATTCAGCGAGCATTGGATATGGATTCTGAAAAAAGTCTTCGTAAACAATATTGAATTCAACGGGAAGCATTGAATGAGAATAACATAATCAGCTTTTTTATTGAAGATAAAACCTTCAGGCACATCGGACCAATCTAATAATGAAAATTAAAAAAATGCTAATTTTGTTAAAGTTTTCATTTAGATTTTTCTTAAGTTACCGCCGAGATTTAAAACAAAGAATCGTTGTTATAAATATATTTTTGAAATTAACTTGAGGGCGTGAAGGCCTGATAAAATAGCAAAACTCAAGGAGATGAATATGAAACTATTTTCGTTTTTTGTAAGTGCAGCTACCGCAATTTCTGCAAGTGCTGCATTAGCAGAATTTAATGTGACTATTTTACATACAAACGATATCCACAGCCGTATTGAATCTATTAATAAATATGATTCTACGTGTAATGCCGATGGGGAAGCAGAGCGTAAATGCTTTGGTGGTATTGCACGAATAAAATCTGCCATAGATATGCAACGATCTGAGTTATCTGGTCAAAATATTTTAGTTCTTGATGCGGGCGATCCATTTCAGGGTTCTCTTTTTTATACAACTTATAAAGGTGCTGCAGAAGCAGAATTCATGGAAGCTATTGGTTACGATGCTATGGCTGTTGGAAACCATGAGTTTGATGACGGCCCAGCAGGCCTAGCAAAATTTATAGATGCAGTTTCATTTCCAGTAGTTTCGGGCAATCTCGATTTAAGCCAAGAACCACTCCTAAAAAATCGTGTTAAAGACTCAGTGATAATAGATGTGGGCGGCCAAAAGGTTGGGATAGTTTCTGCTCTAGCTACTGACACTGTCGATACGTCCAGTCCTGGCGATAATGTGAAATTCATCGACGAGATAGAAGCTCTCAAGGAAGATGTTGCAAAAATGGAAGCAAATGGCGTCAATAAAATTATTGCGTTAACTCACGTTGGTCTTCCAATGGATATGCGAATAGCGCAAAGTGTCCCTGGAATTGACCTTATTATAGGCGGGCACAGCCATACTAAAATGTTAAATGAGGAGGGAAGCAGTCATTCCTATCCGGAAATGGTCGGCAACGTTCCAGTAGTGCAAGCATATGCTTATTCCAAATATCTAGGCAAGCTAACAGTAAATTTTGATGCATCTGGAAATGTAACGTCAGCTTCAGGTGATCCAATTTTGCTCGATGCGTCAATAATTCCTGATGAAGGAACAGCAAAACGCATTGCCGAGATGGCAGCACCAATTGAGGAAATGAAAAAGAAAGTCGTTGCAAAGGCAGCTTCAGATATTGATGGTGATCGCGCAAACTGTCGTGTCAGAGAATGTCAAATGGGAAACCTGGTTGCCGATGCTATGCTAGAACGAGTTTCCAGTCAGGGTGTTGAAATTGCTATTCAGAATGGTGGAGGCCTTCGAGCATCAATTGGTTCCGGAAATGTAACCATGGGCGATGTATTAACAGTACTACCCTTTCAAAATACACTTTCAACATTTGAAGTAACTGGTGAAACTATTATTGCAGCACTTGAAAATGGAGTAAGCCAGATGGAAGAAGTTAAGGGAAGGTTTCCACAAGTTGCGGGCATTTCATTTACTGTAAATCCTTCAGCAGAGGTTGGATCAAGAATTTCTAAAGTCTTAGTTGCAGGGTCACCAATTGATCCCGGAAAAACCTACAAGGTTGTCTCAAATAACTATGTAAGAAATGGCGGTGATGGCTATAAAATGTTTAGAAGTGCCTCAAATGCATACGATTATGGCCCAGATTTAGCAGACGTGACCGCTGAATTTTTAGCAAAACAAAATGGTTACCAACCCTACTTGGACGGCCGCATAGACGTGACCGAGTAAAAAAGAAAAAAGAGGCGCAGCCTAATGCGCCTCTATAAAATGTTAGCTAGGCGCGCCAGGAAAGTTGATTAATTAATATTTTCAGGGACAGTCTCAATTTTTACAGCCTCATTGAGAAACATTAAAGGAGCACAACCTGGATCTAAATTAATAGTGGCTTTTACATTTTGGCTCTCTAAATCAGCTTGTGTACCAACCAAAGAAAAAATACCTCTGCAAACTTGTCCATTGGTCCTGATTACGTTTACCGAATTCCCGACAGCGATTCCTATTTTTTCTGCGTTAACAAGTTGCTCAACAAAAATAAATGTTTCCACGCTCTT
>CAYMIR010000151.1:0-3786 GCA_964390655.1 uncultured Marinovum sp. | reverse complement strand
TCGCAAAGTCACCGGACGGAACCTTTAAAAATTCTAAATATCTCTCCGAAAACCCTGAACAATACAAAGATGCCGCTATTCAAGGAATTCGCGATTTCTTGAAAATTGATACTAACGAAAAAATTCAAGATTTAAACGTCGAATGTATAAAAATGGGTACAACAGTAGCTACGAACGCTTTGTTGGAACGAAAAGGGGATCGAACGCTTCTTCTCATAACTGAAGGTTTCCGGGATTTACTTCGGATTGGATACCAAGCAAGGCCAAAACTTTTCGACTTTAATATTATCTTACCTGTTCCTATTTATGAAATGGTTGGTGAAGTTAAAGAAAGGTTAGGCGCACAAGGTGAAGTGATTAAGTCATTAGATGAGGCAAAGGCTCGGGATGATTTAAAATCAGCTCGTGCTAAAGGGATTAAAAGTGTCGCTATTGCTTTAATGCACAGTTATTTAAACCCAATACACGAAAAGCGGATTGCAGAAATAGCTGCTGATGAAGGATTTGAGCAAATTTCAATTAGTCACGAAATTTCACCTCTTATGAAATTAGTCGGTAGAGCGGATACAACTGTTATTGATGCTTATTTATCTCCAATTCTTAAGCGTTATGTTGCTCAAATATCTTCAGAATTTGACACAGACTATACAGCTCAACTCCTATTTATGCAGTCAAACGGTGGCTTAACTGACGCCAATGTTTTTAGAGGAAAAGATGCCATACTTTCTGGTCCGGCTGGTGGAGTTGTAGGTATGGTTAAGACTGCACAAATTGCTGGCTTTGAAAAATTAATTGGTTTTGACATGGGCGGGACTTCTACCGATGTCTGTCACTACAATGGAGAATTTGAAAGAAGTTTTGAAACTGAGGTAGCCGGTGCACGGGTCCGTGCTCCAATGATGGATATCCACACAGTTGCAGCTGGTGGTGGATCAATTTTATTCTTCCGAGATGGGCGGTTTCAGGTTGGCCCTGAAAGTGCTGGGGCAGATCCAGGCCCTGCTTGCTACAGGCGAGGGGGGCCATTAACGGTAACTGATTGCAATGTCATGCTGGGCAAGCTTCAGCCACTTCATTTTCCATGTGTTTTTGGACCTAATGCCGATCAGCCAATTGATTTCTTAGTTGTCGAAAATAAGTTTAACGAGTTTGCTAAAGAAATTGCAATAAAAACAAGGGATAAGCCTTTATCCGCTATAGAATTAGCGGAAGGTTTTTTGCGAATAGCTGTATCTAATATGGCCAACGCAATCAAAAAAATCTCTGTCCAAAGAGGATATGATGTCACAAAATATGCTTTACAGTGTTTTGGGGGCGCGGGAGGGCAACACGCGTGTCTTGTAGCAGATGCTTTGGGTATGCAAACCATTTTCATCCATCCTTTTGCAGGTGTCCTTTCAGCCTATGGTATGGGACTGGCTGAAATTCGCTGTATGAAAGAGAGCCAGTTTGAGCGTTCTCTCACTGATTATGAAGAAGCTTTAGCTCTGCTTTCAGAATTATCAGAAAAGGCCACTGATCAAGTTGTATCTCAGGGAGTTCATTGTGAAGACATAGTTGTAGAATGTAGAGCGCACTTAAGGTTGAAAGGTTCGCACCAAGCACTCATGGTTAGTTTTGGTAATTTGGAAGAGTTAAAGCAGCGTTTTGATGAAGCCCATCGTGCACGCTATGGATTTTCTAGCGATGGCAGAGAGCTAATATTTGAGGCTCTAAGTGTTGAGGCAATAGGAGGTGCCTTTGAAATTAACGAAGCAGTTAGTCAAGAGGTTAAGCAAGCACCAGTAGCAGTTGATACGTTAAAAATGACCAGTCAAGGAGAGTTAATGAAAACTCCATTGTATGAGAGATCACTGTTAAAATCTGGGCAATATATTTCTGGCCCAGCAATTATAAAGGAACCCACAGGTACAAATATTATAGAACCTGGTTGGAGTGCAAAAGTTAACGAATTTGGACACCTCATTTTAGAAAGACAAGTTCCTATAACAAGAAAAGAGGCGATTGGAACGAAAGCAGACCCAATTATGCTGGAAGTTTTCAACAGCTTATTTATGTCAATAGCAGAGCAAATGGGAGCAACTCTTGCTAACACTGCATATTCTGTGAATATTAAAGAACGTCTTGATTTTTCGTGTGCGCTGTTCGATCCGAAGGGTGGGTTAGTGGCGAACGCCCCCCATGTTCCGGTACATCTAGGAAGTATGTCTGGGTCGATTAAATCAATTATTAGACAAAATCCAAATATGAAACAGGGTGAAGTTTTTGTTCTAAATGCACCATTTAATGGAGGTACGCATTTACCTGATGTAACTGTAATTACCCCAGTTTTTGATGATGATGAAGAGGTTCTGTTTTTTGTAGCATCACGTGGGCACCATGCCGATATAGGGGGAAAAACTCCTGGGTCAGCCCCTCCTGACAGTCAAACTATTGAAGAAGAAGGTGTCTTAATCGATAATTTTAAGCTAGTTGAGGGCGGTAATTTCAGGATGCAAGAAACGAGACAACTTCTGAGTTCTGGAGAGTATCCCTGTAGAAATATCGAGGAAAATCTAGCAGATCTAGCTGCACAAGTTGCTGCAAATGAAACAGGGGTTCGAGAAGTAAAAAAGATGATCGAACAATTTGGAGTTAAAACTGTACATTCCTATATGCGTTATGTGCAGGATAACGCTGCGGAATGCGTAAGACAGGTTCTAACCAGACTGAAAGGTGGAAAAAGCGAATATGAATTGGATAATGGTGAATTTATACGAGTGTCGGTAAGCGTAGATAAGAAAACAAGAACAGCCACGATAGATTTTACAGGAACAGCCGCGAAAGACCCGCTTAATTATAATGCACCATTGGCCGTTTGCCATGCTGTAGTATTATATGTTTTTCGCAGTCTTATAGGCGCGGATATTCCACTAAACGAAGGATGTTTCCGCCCACTGAAAATCATAGCCCCAAAGGGAAGTATGATCCATGCTGAATATCCCTCAGCGGTCATTGCCGGGAATACAGAGGTCAGCCAGTTAATGTGTAATGCACTTTTGCAGGCACTGGGGATTATGGCTGGCAGCCAGGGAACAATGAATAATTTTGTTTGGGGAAACGATGATATGCAAAATTACGAAACAATCTGTGGTGGAAGTGGGGCAGGTCTAAATTTTAATGGATGCTCTGGTGTTCAAACGCACATGACGAACACGCGAAGTACAGATCCTGAAATTTTGGAGTTTCGGTTTCCTGTAAGAGTTGAGGAAATGTCTATCAGGGTTGGTTCTGGTGGTGATGGAAAATTTAAGGGTGGTGACGGGATAACGCGGCGTTTACGCTTCTTGGACCAAATGACGGTAACAACTTTGTGTTCCCACAGGCGTGTTCCACCAAAGGGTCTAAACGGGGGCAAGAATGGAGAGGTAGGATGCGAATGGATAGAGCGTCAGAGTGGAATTATTAATAGGCATAATGGCAATGATAAAAATGAATTATATCCTGGTGATGTTTTTGTAATGCAGACACCCTCCGGAGGTGGGTTTGGCATTAAAAATTAGAACCTATATTTTTTGAAGATACATGGAATTAGCAAATTATTACATCATTAATAGATTTTGGGTGGTCCGTAAGAGGCTCCCACCCAGTTTCAGTTATAATAACGCTATCTCCGACTTGAGCTCTAAATGTTTCTCCTGAAACAGATCCGTCCACTGCAAAAACCATTCCTGGTTCCAGAATGGTTTTATCCCCAGTGACTAATTGAGGTTTTTCCAAAAAACTGAAGCCTGTGGCGCGGCCACA
>CAYMIR010000150.1:0-3828 GCA_964390655.1 uncultured Marinovum sp. | reverse complement strand
CACCAATGTACTTAAGCCATTGACCAGCTATCAAGCCAACACCGCCAGCTGCGGCATGAAATAGAACTCTGTGAGAATTTTGAACTTTGAACGATCTATTTAATAAGTATTCGACCGTCATACCTTTGAGCATTGATGCTGCTGCTACTTCATCGGAAACATCATTGGGCAGTTTTACTAATTTTTCCGCAGGCAAAACCCGTTCTTCTCTATATGCCCCATTAGGTGTAGTGTATGCGACCCTATCTCCAATTTTCAGGTGACTTACATTTTTACCTAACTCTGCAATTACTCCAGCAGCTTCACCGCCGGGGATTTGAGGGCCGTTTTCTGGAAATGGATATGTGCCACTAGTCATGTAAACATCGATGAAGTTCAAACCAATCTTAGTTTGGTGAATCAACGCGTCATCTGGTCCTAAATGTGGTGTTTCTATTTCTCGCCAATCTAAGACCTCTATTCCACCGGGCTTATCCGCACAAATTGCTTTAGGCATTCATTTCTCCTGTTAACTTTGTATCTTACGCAATATTAAATAGATAAAAAGATACTAGCGCCAATAGTAACAGCTTTTTTTTAAATTAGTTGGTAAATGAAAGATTAAGTAAAAATTAAAATTTTTAAAATAGGATTTATAAAATGCCAGAAAAAACTTGTCTTGTAATAGGTGGTGGCAGAGGCATGGGTGCTGCTACAGCCAGAGAAATGCATAATCGAGGCTATCAACTCTCACTTATGTCTCCATCTGATAGTTGCGAGCAATTAGCCGAAGAGTTGAAAGGCATAGCCTTACGTGGGAAAGCGGAAAATAAAGAAAATTTGCAAAGTATTGTAGGCCTTACAAAGGAAAAGTACGGGCGAATTGACTCAGTTTTGGTTCATGTTGGAGGACCACCAAAAGGTGATCTATTAGAAATAGATGATGAAGATTGGGATAAAGCCAATGAAATTATAATAAAACCAGTAATTAGTATTGCAAAATTAGTTACTCCAATTATGCTAGAACAGGGCGGTGGTTCCATAGTCAATATTACTACCTTTTCCGCTTTTGAACCAAGTCTCACTTTTCCAACTTCTAGTGTTTATCGAGCAGGTGTATCTTCTTTTACAAAATTATTTTCAGATAGATATGGGGATAAAAATATTCGAATGAATTGCTTACTTCCTGGGTTTACTGATAGCTTAAACTTACCTGACGAATTCGCACAATTATCATCATTAAAACGTTTGGCAAGAGCTAGCGAACAGGCAAAAGTAGCTGCCTTCTTGTTATCTGATGATAGTAGTTACATCACTGGTCAGAGTATCAGATCAGACGGGGGTGTGACAAGGCACATGTAACGTAAATTGATATAGTAAGTATGTTTTACTTTTTATATGTCAGCGGAAGCAGCGATGCTATGATAGGCGCTCCCAAAATCACAAAAAATATGCGCAACAAGTGATGCGCTACAACAAAAGTTAAATCTGCACCAACGATAATAGCTAAAACCACTAACTCACCTTGTCCACCTGGTGCAAACGATAGAATGGCTTCAACTGGTTCAGCCAAATCCAGTATTAAAACTATTGCTAAAACAAAAGTAGTTAGAAATAGCAGTAGTAAGCTGAAACCAAGACCAGCTACTATATCACGACGTATTTCTATTGCGGAAATTCCAACGTATTTTACCCCGATCCCGATTGCTATAAAATACTGGGCAGCCCAAATAATCTCAGCCGGTGGGCGATTATTTAAAAACCCGCTCAGACTAAAAATGGCGGCCAAAATTAAAGGCCCAAGTATTGATGCTCCGAATAATCTTAATTTCTTGGCAATCCACCATCCTAAAATAGCACTTATAAAAAGTAGTATGAGTTGAAAAAATTCGAATTCCTGAAGTGGCATACCTGGTGGGTTAGTCAGGTTTACTTCCCAGATTGAACTTAAGATTATAGGTAAGATGACTACTATTACTAAAATACGTGTTGCATGAATTAAAGATACCGAACGCACATTAGCTCCCGCCTCTTCAGCGAAAACAATCATGTCTTGAACACCGCCAGGTATTGAAGAAAAATATGCCGTGTAGAAGTCATATTTATAAAACTTTTTGAAATAAATTATACCAATTAGTCCTATCAGAACCGTAAATAATGGAACTATTAGCAGTGTCGGCGCTAAGCTGGGAAGGCTAGAGAAAAATGCTGGCGTTACAGCTGCTCCAACTGCAACTCCCAGTATTGTGCGCATTCCGTCACCTAAAGGTTTATAAACTTTTAGGTTAAATCCCAATAAAGCAGTTATCAAACAGCTAGTAAGAGGGCCAAACAACCATGGTAAAGGTGCATTTAACAGAAGAAACGAAATAACCCCGACTAAAGCGATTAAGTGAGTTTTCAAAATTGGAGCGGCCAAAGATTTACTTTCGGGACTTGATCTTTTTATCAGTTTATAACTTAGGATAAAAATATTGGAAATTTTTTAACTTTAAATTAATTTTCTGGTCATAGTTTTGTTCAGCAAATACCGAATGGAAAGCTTTTGTCTAAAATTTATTCTTTTTTTCTTCTAATTATGATTGCTAGCCAGAGTTACGCAAGCAACATAATTGAGGGAAACTTAGGTTCTAAAATTCAGGGTGAAGTTATTTCGACATTTAACTACCCGTGGTCTTTTTCTTTTTTAGACAATGATCATCTTTTAGTTGCAACCAAACCAGGTGAATTGTGGCTATTAGACAGCGCAGGTACCAAAACAGTAGTCAAAAATATGGTAAGCGTGGAGTATGGTGGGCAAGGTGGTATGGGCGATGTTGTTCCTCACCAAAATTACTCAGAAAATCATTTTGTTTATCTTTCCTACATTACTTCGGATGATGGGGGGCAAACGAGATACGCTGTAGTGGATCAAGCAATATTGCGCGATCTTGGTTCCCCAAAGTTGGAAAATATAGAAAGAATATGGGAGCAATTTCCAGCAGTAAAAGGTAAAGGGCATTTTTCCCATAGAATAGCATTTGGTCCCAAAGGATCAGCGCATGAAAATAAAATATTTATCACTTCTGGTGATAGGCAGATGCAGCATCCAGCCCAAATGTGGGAGACAAATTTTGGAAAGATTATTCGATTAAATGATGACGGATCTGTTCCGCACGACAACCCTTTTAAAAATCGAGGTGAATTAGCAAAGACATTTTGGACCACTGGGCATAGAAATTCGCTTGGTTTAGCGTTTGATCGGGAAAATAATTTATGGGCTAATGAAATGGGTCCAAGACATGGAGATGAGTTGAACCTTATCGTACCAGGGTCTAATTATGGGTGGCCACTAGTTTCGGAGGGCAATCATTACAGTGGAGCTGTAATCCCATCGCATGATACAAGGCCGGAATTTACTCCACCAGTAACGTATTGGATTCCAACGCTGGCTCCTTCAGGCCTAACTTTCTATGGCGGAAAAGAATTTGAAGACTGGCAGGGACAAGCACTTTTGGGAGGATTGAAAGGTAAGTCGCTCGTCAGGCTGAAATTCAAAGATGCAAAAGTCGTTGAGGAAGAAAGGTTTTCATGGGGAGTGCGAATTAGAGATGTTGAAGTTCAAAAGAACGGATTCATTTGGGTAATTGAGGATGGATCTAATGCTCGTTTAATAAAATTTTCTTCACCAAATTAGCATTCAGAAAAGACTTACTGTGTAAATATTTGCTCAAATTTTCTCATTTTTCTAGTTTCTTCAATCTTAAATAAAATAAGTTATTGATTAATTGTGCAAACGAAAGCAAACTTCTCTGGTGTAATGACAAGGGGGAAAAATATGACTCTTACGCACCAAATAAGTCGTAGGTT
>CAYMIR010000149.1:0-3857 GCA_964390655.1 uncultured Marinovum sp. | reverse complement strand
CAGGTCATAAAATGAAATTAATAATGAATTTCCTCGCTATGAGTTATGGAGCACTTTATTCTGAAGCAACTGTTTTAGCTGCAAAATCAGGAATTTCACCTCAAAAGGTAAATGATGTAATTGGGAATAGTCGGCTTAATACAGGTTTCTTTGAAACATTTATGCGGTATTTAGTCGGACGGGATCCAGATGCCCATAAATTCACACTGACAAATGCCGCTAAAGATATCAGTTATGTCAATCAGATGGCACATGATGCTGGAATGGCTAATCTAATGAGTGCTGCTGCTAAACAGTATTACATGCATGCTACAGCAATTGGTGCTGGAGATGATTATGTCCCCATGCTCGTAGATCATATTGGGAAAATGAATGGTATCAACATTCAGGATGAAGTTACAAAAGGTGAGAATGACACCTAAACCACTTAATAAAATTGAGGACTTTTGTCTGAAGCTTTTTGATTTGATAGGTGCGGACGAAAATGTTGCAAGTGCTTGCGTGTCAAGCGTTATGCATGGCACTCGCTTTGGCGTTGATAGTCATGGGGTTCGTTTGGTACCTCACTATATTAAGGTTTTGGAGACTGGTAGGTTAAATAAAAACCCTTCTATTAAATTTAAAAATCTAAAGTTGGGTAGCGGTTTGCTAGATGGTGACCACTCACAAGGCGCTTTGCCGACCTACAAGGCAATGGATCATGCAATTGAAATGGCGAAAAAAACTGGTATTGCGGCTGTTGGAATTACAAATTCGTCTCACTTTGGTCCAGCAGGTGCTTATACGCTACACGCTGCAAAAAAAAATATGATTGCATTAGCTTTCTGCAACTCGGACAGTTTTGTGAGACTTTATGATGGAGCGGAAAGATTTCACGGGACTAACCCAATTTCAATGGCCGTTCCTTCAGGTGAGCAAAACCCTTGGCTTTTTGATATGGCAACAAGTTCTGTACCTTTTAATAGAGTTGAACTATTTCGTTCATTAGACCAAAACTTACCTCAGGACGTTGCTTCTGATGAAAGTGGAAATTCTACGCAGGACCCGCATGTTGCTGAAATGTTAGATCCCCTTGGAGCAAAGTTTGGGTTCAAAGGAGCGGGTCTCGGGGGAATTTCTGAAATTTTTTCCGCCGTTTTAACAGGTATGAAACTATCACCTGAGTTATTGCCAATGTCAGGTCCAGATATGACAACGCCAAGAGAATTAGGTGCATTCGTAATTGCTATAGATCCAGAGGGTTTTATAGGTTCTTTTTTATTCAAAGAAGGAATGCAGAGATATCTTAGCTTACTTCGAAAGAGTAACGCCAAAGAAAAGTCTTTTGTAATGGCGCCAGGAGATAGAGAATGGCAAACTGCTCGTCAAAGGGATAAAAATGGCGTTGTTCTTGATCCGGTCACTATCGAGCAATTTAAACTATTAGCAGAACGGTTTGGGATTTCATCAAAATTTGATTTATGGAACGATTATGATTGAAACTTGGCGATGGTTTGGACCAACAGATAAGGTCACCTTAAGCGATATAAGGCAAACTGGCGCTTCTGGTATAGTTACTTCACTTTATCATTTGGAACCGGGATTAGTTTGGAAGAAAGAAGAAATTTCTTCCAGGTTGACAGAAATTGCTGGATCAAAAAGTCACCCGACCAACTTATCATGGCAAGTAGTTGAAAGTTTGCCGGTCAGTGAGGTTATAAAAACGGGCTCCCATCCTCGAGACGAGCACATAAAAGCATGGATTGAGTCCATGGAAAACTTATCAGAACTCGGCATAAAAGTTATTTGTTATAATTTCATGCCAATACTTGATTGGACCCGTACCGAGTTGGCTGCTCCAATGTCTAGTGGAGCTACTGCTATGTATTTCGACTTGTTAGATTTTATTGCTTTTGATTGTTTCATTCTGGAACGGATAAACGCTCAAAGTGATTACGAAAAACAATTAGTGGATGTAGCAAAAAAACGTTTTGAAGGTTTTTCGAAAGAAAAAAAATCAACTCTTAGTAAAAACATCACAGCAGGTTTACCTGGTGCTGGAGAGAAGTTAACTTTTCAAGAAGTAAAAAGAAGACTTGAAGGTTATTCTGGAATTGATGCCGATAAGTTAAGAGAAAATTTTAAATATTTTTTGGACGCTGTCGTACCAACTGCTGAGAAACTAGGGGTGCGTCTATGTTGTCACCCTGACGATCCTCCATGGCCTCTGCTGGGATTGCCCCGTATTATGTCTACAGAAGAAGATTACAATTGGTTAGTGAATGTTCATCCAAGCAAGGCTAATGGAATAACTCTTTGTACTGGCTCGTTGGGAACTAGTTTTGAGAATGATCTGCCTGGGATGGTTTCCCGACTGGGAAAGCATATTCATTTTCTTCACCTGAGGAATGTAACTAGAGAGAAAGAAAGTATACCAACTAGTTTCTACGAAGATGAGCATTTATTAGGAAATACAGATATGGTTGAGATTATTTCTGAAATTATTCGAGAAGAAAATCGCCGCAAAACAGAAGGGCGGGAAGATTGGTCTATTCCCATGCGACCTGATCACGGTCAGAATATCCTTGATGATCATGGACGCAATGCAATGCCAGGATACCCTGCTATTGGTCGATTAAAGGGCCTGGCTGAGTTGAGGGGAGTTTTTAGAGCTCTTGAACACAAAATATGAGTAGTTAGAATGTCCAGATTATTGATAAAGCCTGACAGTAAACTTGGAAAAATTCATAATATTTCGCCCGAAAAGGCGAGATGGCGTTATGTAGGTTTCGATTTGTATTTATTGGAAGAGGGCCAGTCAATAAGACAAGAAACTTACGATAGAGAGGTCATCTTGGTTCTAGTAGAAGGGCACGCAGAAATCATAGCAGACGGTAAAAAGTTTGGAGTGCTTGGCGATCGTTTGGATGTATTTGAAAAGTCTCCACCGCATTGCGTTTATGTTTCCAGTGAAACTAATTGGTTTGTTGATCCGACTACTAAGTGTACTCTCGCAGTCTGTTCAGCGCCTTGTACGAAAAAATATGAAGCTACTCAGGTAGGACCCACAGGAATTGAGCTAACAGCTCGCGGAAAAGGAACTAACACAAGGTACATAAACAATATTGCGATGGAGGACCGAGATGTTGCTAGCAGCTTGCTCGTGACCGAGGTATTTACGCCGTCGGGTCATTGGTCATCTTATCCTCCACATCGACATGATGAGGATGATTTTCCAAATATGACTTATCTTGAGGAGACATATTATCACCGTTTAAACCCATCAAAAGGCTATGGGCATCAGAGGGTTTTTACTGAAGATGGCTCTCTTGATGAGACAATGACAGTAGAAAATCACGATGTTGTATTGGTTCCTAAGGGTCATCATCCATGTGCTGTGCCTTATGGATATGAGATGTACTACTTAAATGTGATGGCTGGCCCAATAAGGAAGTGGCGATTTAAAAATCATCCAGATCATAATTGGATTGCTGAAAAAGATGCCACTTAGCTGTCTAATATTGCCACGAGCCAGTTTAATTTACGATTAAATAAGTTGAAATTTAAGGATCCGTTTTGAAAACACTAGATCAAATTCCAGATACACTGTGTCAATCGCTAAGGGGTATTTTTAGTGATATTGACGATACTATAACAACAAATGGTATGCTTGGCGCGGAAGCTTACTCAGCTATAGAAAATATATCCGAGCACGGCATAGATTTCATTCCAATAACTGGGCGGCCCGCAGGTTGGTGTGATATGATCGCTCGATTCTGGCCTGTGAAAGGTGTAATTGGCGAAAATGGTGCCTTCTTCTTTTCTTATGATCACAAAAAAAAGAAAATGATAAGAAGATATATTCAAAGTGAAAAAGA
>CAYMIR010000148.1:0-3865 GCA_964390655.1 uncultured Marinovum sp. | reverse complement strand
TTTGGCGCAAATACCTTGATTACGCTGCAATTTCCGATGCGCATGACATTCGATTGCGGATCAGAGATCATTACAAAACCAAAAAAGGGGATATAACTTTACCTAAGCATAATATGAAGCTTGGGCGGGGAGGAATTAGAGATATAGAATTTTTTACACAAACTCATCAAATTATTTTTGGTGGTCGAGATAAAGGCCTGCGATCGAAAGCAACTGTCACTTCCCTTCAGGCAATTGCTGATAAAAAATGGTTACCGAAAGTTTTAGTAAAAGATTTGATTGAAAATTATCGGTTTCACCGAACAATTGAGCATCGTTTACAAATGGTAAATGACGCACAGACACATGAACTCCCTAACTCTGATCAAGGATTCGCTCGACTTGCCTGTTTAATGGGAGCAGAAAAAGATGATTTGCAGAAAGAGTTAGTTGATAGATTAAGTAAAACTAATTGTGCAATTGCGGGTTTTTTTGAGCCGCAAAATACCGACCAGAATATTCAAAGTCCTAGCTTTTCAAAAGAATTTAAGGATCAAGTAAAAAAGTGGGAAAGCTTTCCAGCCCTGCGAACAACGAGGGCGATTTCGATATTTGAACGAATAAAGCCTGTGATGTTAGAAAAGATAAATTCAACTGCAAGACCACAAGAAACTTTAAAGGCATTTGGTAATTTTCTTTCTAAGCTACCAGCGGGTATCCAAATATTCTCGCTATTTGAAAATAATAAGCAGATTTTAGATTTACTTATTGATATTTTGGGCACCTCTGGAGCTCTTTCAGAATATTTAGTGAAAAATACCGATGTTTTAGATTCAGTCATTGCATCAGAATTTTGGGAAGTTTGGCCGAGTAGAAAATTTCTTTCAAGTGAATTGGAGGTTATGCTAAAAGGTGAAGTTGACTATGAAGCCAAGTTAAATTTAGCGCGTAGGTGGTGCAAAGAATGGCAATTTAGGATTGGCGTTCATTATTTGAGATCTCAGATAAGTGCAATTAGTGCTGGGTCTCAATATGCGGATTTAGCAGAAATTACTCTAAGTATTGTTTGGAAAGAAGTTTTATTTGAATTTGCTAAAAAATTTGGTCCTGAGCCGGGAAATGGAGCTGCTGTAATAAGTATGGGCAGTTTAGGCTCTGGTGTGTTACATGCAAATTCAGACCTGGATTTGATAATAATTTATGATGCTGATGGTAATGATCAATCTGAAGGTGACAGGTCACTTTCCGCTCGCCAATACTATTCTCGCCTGACAAAAGCTTTTATAACGGCAATATCCGCACCAATGAGTGAAGGGCGGCTGTATGAAATTGACATGCGACTTAGGCCTTCAGGCTTTCAAGGTCCAGTAGCAACTTCGTGGAGTTCTTATCAGAATTATCAAAAAAATGAAGCTTGGGTTTGGGAGCATTTAGCATTGACAAGGGCTCGTGCGGTGGCGGGAAAAGTATTCCTATTAAACGAATTTGAAAATTTCAGAAATTCTATATTAAAATCTTATCACCGAGAAAACATTTTTAACGAACTAGTCAGTATGAGAGCTAGAATATTTCAAGCAAAGTCTTTAAATCCTTGGGATGCTAAGATTGGGCCAGGACGTTTACAAGACATAGATTTACTTTCTCAGGCTGGATGTCTGGTCAACCGATCTGTTTCTCGCTCCACGGCTGCTGGCCTAGAGGCTCTTTTTTCAGAAAAATTTATATCTGAGGAAGATTTTTTTGAGATAAAAGCGGCTGCAACTCAGTTGTGGTCATGGCAAATTGGTCTAAATATTTTGTTTAAAGGACAAGTTGAGCTTGAAAATTTCGATGCTTTAGAGAACGGGGCCAAGGTTGAGATTTTTGAAAAACAAACCCTTTCGGAGGTTAAAAAAAGTTTGCATCATCTTTCTAATAAAATAAACAAAGTCATTGATAAAATTTTGTCTCATCAGAAGGATTAACTAACTTATGAAAGGTGATCGAGACGATCCAAAAGCTTTGATCCAGGAGGCTTACAAAATAGAAAACATTACGCGGTCTGAGTGTCGGAGCATATTTTTGGATTGGGCTCTAAGTCTGCCAATAGAGCAGGACGCGAATATTAGTATTCAAAATTTGCTTGAAAAATATCAATCTAAATTTTCCGATCATCCAATGACGGAAACGCTGGAGGAGGGACTTCTGACGATGGTTAAGCCCAAAAGGCGTGGAGGATGGAAATCAAGGCATCGATCTGAGTCTGACTGACTTTAAAAAGCTATTTGTGACGCTGTCCTTGCTAAATCGGTGATACTTTTCCAGTCTTTGTTTTCGATTAGCTGTTGAGGTGCAACCCAGCTTCCTCCTACACATAGAGTATTTTTTAATTCTAGATAGCCTTTGGCATTATTAATAGTAATACCACCTGTTGGACAAAACTTCACATTTGGAAGTGGCCCTCCAATTGCTTTTAAGGCTGCTTGCCCTCCAATCGCTTCGGCAGGAAAAAATTTTTGCACAGAATATCCCAGATCAAATAAACGCATTATCTCGGTTGATGTTGCAGCACCTGGTAAAATTGGGAGATTTTGCTGTGAACAGGTCTCCAATATATCGTCTGTAGATCCTGGAGAAACAGCAAACTTGGCACCAGCATTGATAGCGTCTTTTACATCAATGGATTTTGTAATAGTGCCGGCACCTACTACGCCGCCCGGCACTTTTGACATTTCTGATATAACTTTTAATGCAGATGGTGTTCGTAATGTGACCTCTAAAACGGGTAAGCCTCCAGATATAAGGGCTTCTGCCAAAGGTCTTGCTATACCAGAATCGTGAACAACCAAAACAGGGATTACCGGAGCTAATCGGCATATTTTTTCGGTTTCTTTACTAGCTTGATAGGGATCCATTTTTTTTACAAAACTTAATTTGCACCCTCTGAAGTTTGGCCAACATGTTTTTCCCGACTGTCTTTTGAACGCTCTAGAATTCTATCGGTTACTTTTAAAACTTTTTTATTTAATGGCATAATTTTTTGAGATTCAAAATATTTCTATTAAATTATTTTGAATGACTCTCCTCAATAGAAGTTCAAATGTTAGCGCTAACTTTTTTACTGTCTACAAGAATTAAAAAATTTGTGCAAGTTAGACTTTTTCATATGGGAAGTCTTTTATCTTGCTTTAATTTGTGTAAAAATAATTCATGTCAGGAGAAGATAAGCACTCAATAATTCGTTTAAAACCAAAGGTTTCACCAGATAAAATTCTAGCTGGATTTCCTTGGGTATATGACAATGAGTTAGTTTTAGACCGAAGAACAAAACAGCTAACATCTGGCAAAATTGTAAAACTGCAAGATAATGACAGAAATTTCTTGGCAACAGTAGTGGTCAATCCAAAATCAAAAATTTTTGCTAGAGTGATCACACAAACCGCAAATAAAATTGGAAGTTCAGAACTTGTTTTTGACCGTATAAGTGCGGCCAAGGCCTTGAGGGAAAGTATTTTCACGGATCCTTACTACAGGCTCATAAATTCAGAAGCAGACCAAATGCCAGGGACCATAATAGATCGGTTTGGGGATTTTTTTGTTATACAACCTAATTCAGTTTGGTCTGAAAATAATTTAGAAAATATTGCAGATGTGCTAATAAAACTTTTTAATCCAGAAGGGATTATTAAAAACGCAAATAGTCGCGCGAGAACCTTAGAGGGTTTAGATGATTTCTCACTTTTAATTCATGGATCTGTCCCAACCATTCCTTTGCAAGTGCCGATGAATGGTGCAATTTACATGGCAGATCTTAACTATGGTCAAAAAACCGGCCTTTTTTATGATCAAAGGCAGAACCATGCATTTTTATCTAGTATCTCCAAAAACAAAACTGTTTTAGATGTGT
>CAYMIR010000147.1:0-3928 GCA_964390655.1 uncultured Marinovum sp. | reverse complement strand
CCAAAAAAATCAGACAGGCTTTTAGATACGATCTCCCAATTTTCTTAGGTGGAAGCAATATTGAAAAGATATCTGAGGGTATAAAATTAAAAGATTTCGATTTAGTTACAAGCTCGCTCGAGGCAGTTGTCGAATATGTTGAAAAACAACGGAAAAAAGAACCACTGGGACTGCTGGGAGCCTACTAACGATGAACCAGAAACCGGATACTATTTGGAAGTTTGGTTCAATTCCAATGATAGATCCAGAACATCTGGGCCTAGTTTTAGCAACGTCCTCTGATATCGCGCTTTTACTAAATTCTGACACCAAAATATCATCCATTTTGGTAAATAATGCAGAGAAATCTTACGGAAACCTAAACCATTGGATTGGACGAAAAGTCACAGATTTTTTAACCACAGAAAGTGTTCCAAAAATTGTAACTGCAATTGACAAGTTAGAGAGTGGCGAAACAGTCTTATATGGCTTGGAACTTAACCATGTTGATAATGCGCAATGGCAGTTTCCTATCAAATATAATATCCATCGACTTGGGAAAGACGGGCAAATAATCTTGCTCGGTAGAGATCTTCAATCAATATCAGAAAATCAGCAAAGGTTTGTGAAAGCTCAAATAGCAGCCGAAGAAAGCATTGAGGAAAAAAGAGAGTTAGAAGCACATTTTAAAGTGTTATTGGCTAAAACAAATGATGCATTAGCTTTTGTAAATGCAAAGTCAGGTGAAATCGTTTTTTCCAATCCTGCGTTTCAAGAGCTCTTTTTTAATGACGACATAAATATTGAAACGACGTCTATGCAGTCCTTTCTTGCTAACAAAACTGAACGAAAAGGGTTCATGGAGAAAATTTCTATAGCCGCTCATGGAAATTATGACGTAAGTGAAGAGTTGAATACAAATAATGGAGAAGTTATTTTTTCGATAACTCCCGATATTTATAGAGCAGCCGGACAACAGATTATAATCTGCAAATTTCTTCCTAAAACAATTAGAAAACACGGGGAAAAAGAACTCATAGAGAACCTCCTCGCAACGTTTCACAACAGTCCAGATGCAATAATTTTCACGGATGTTAAAGGGCAGATTCAATATACGAATGAAAGATTTTTGGATCTAACGAACATTAGCCGCAAAAATGAAGTTATTACAAAAAACCTTTCAGAATTTTTGGGCAGAGGAGAAATTGACTTAGCCATAATGTTAGAAAACGTTATGAAATCTGGAGCCGTCAAAATTTATTCTACCCATTTAAAAAGCTCTTTTGGAACTAAGATAGATATTGAAGCTTCAGTTTCACGTAATAATGCTGACACCAATGGTTTAATTGCTTTTATAGTAAGAGAAGTTTCAACACCTGGTAACAGAGCTGCGGCTTCTGGCGCAAATACTAATTTGGAAAAAAATCAAGATGAAGTTGCCGCCAAGGAATTAGTCGGAAGCGCAACACTCAAAGAGATCGTTACTGACACAACCGATGTTATTGAAAAAATATGTATAGAAGCAGCTTTAGAAATAACGAACAATAATAGAGCTGCCGCAGCTGACCTATTAGGCCTTTCCAGGCAGAGCTTATATGTCAAATTAAGTAAGTTTGAAATATAAGCCAAAGTTTGGCTTAACCTTTTGGCTTTAAACCCTTTTGAAATCAATTAAAGTTTAACAAAAGTATTTATTTTCAGTTGCATGATTTCATATTGTCAATAATATATGACACATGAGTGTCACGAATAGTAAACAGCCTTTAACATACCAAAATTTTCTGGTGGTTCTCGAACTCCTTAAGCCAATAACATGGTTTCCTCCGATGTGGGCTTTCACTTGTGGTGTAATATCATCCGGCATCTCTGTGGCGGAAAATTTAGACTTACTCATTCTGGGGATCATAGTTGCAGGCCCAGTAGTTTGCGGAATGAGCCAGGCAGCCAATGATTGGTGTGATAGGCACGTAGACAGAATAAATGAACCAAATAGACCTATCCCATCTGGTAGGATGCCAGGAAATTGGGGTTTGAAAATAGCGTTAGGAATGACAGTCCTGGCACTAGGGCTAGGTTGGCAACTTGGAATATGGGGCTTTGTTGCGACGATCATTGCAGCGTTAGCTGCATGGGCCTACTCGATTGAGCCAATTCGATTGAAAAGATCAGGCATATGGGGCCCAGGTTTGGTTGGCCTTTGTTATGAAGGAATACCTTGGTTCACCGGTGCTGCAGTCATGCTACAGGCATTCCCCGATTCCAAAATTATTTTAGTAGCTATTGCGTATGCAATAGGAGCCCATGGGATTATGACGCTAAACGACTTCAAAGCGTTAAAGGGGGATAAAGCGCTAGGAATAAATTCACTTCCAGTACAATTAGGACCAGGAAGGGCTGCAAAAATTGCATGCTATGTAATGGCTTTACCTCAGATCTTGGTAATAACTTTGCTTTTTGCCTGGGGATTAACCATGTTCTCTATTTTTGTTTTACTGCTATTAATTGGACAGATAATAGCAATGAGACGGCTACTAAGCGATCCAGAAAAATTTGCTCCCTGGTATAATTCAACAGGGGTTTTGATGTTTGTGAGCGGAATGATGGTTTGTGCTCTTGGTTTATCACAGGCGGTTGCTCAATGACGAACGGTATTCAGCAAAACACTCTTGGATGGTTTTCAATTTTTCGACTTGGTTTAGTTCAAGCCTGTCTGGGATCAGTAGTCGTACTGATGACTTCTACATTGAACCGCCTTATGGTAGTCGAGTTATCCATGGCCGCTACAGTACCCGGGTTTTTAGTCGGCTTGCACTATGCCGTTCAACTTTCTAGACCTAAATGGGGTTTGATTTCTGACCTCGAAAATAACAGAACTAAGTGGATAAATTTGGGTATGCTAATCCTAGGGATTGGCGCAAATTTAGCGACATTAAGTCTATTATTTTTTCATTCAAACCCTTTTCTAGCAATGCTTCTGTCAATTATTGCTTATACGCTTATTGGACTGGGTGTAGGGGCATCCGGAACCTCTTTATTAGCACTAATGGCAAAACATACTGTTGAGAGGCGACGACCTGCTGCTGCCATGATTACATGGTTAATGATGATATTTGGAATAGCGATGACAGCTGGGATCGTTGGAATGCTACTGGTTCCATATAGCTTTGAATTATTGCTCAAAATTGTAGCGGGATTAACAGTTTTGACTATGATTATATCATTCGCCGCTACATGGAAAATTGAAAATAAACTAGATGAAATTCGTCAAACGAATGAAGAAAAAGCACCGTTACTTGAAGAATTAAAAAGTTTGTGGGAGCATTCAAAAACGAGGAATTTCACAATCTTTGTTTTCCTTTCTATGACAGCTTACTTCATGCAAGAACTTATTCTTGAGCCATATGCTGGCATTGTTTTCCAATATACTCCAAGTCAAACAACTTCGTTATCTGGAATGCAAAATGGTGGTGTTTTTGTTGGAATGCTCACTGTTGGAATACTGGCGACTGCTCTCAAATTTGGAACATTAAAATCTTGGGTCCAAGCGGGATGCTTTGGATCGTGTTTTATGCTTATATCAATTATGCTGCTAGGACAGATAAATAGTTCTTTACCGTTAGAACTAGCTGTTGTTGGTCTTGGGTTTTTTAATGGGATGTTCGCAGTTGCTGCAATTGGCTCTATGATGAGTTTGGCTGGCAGTGGAAGTAAAAGACGCGAAGGAACGAGGATGGGATTATGGGGGGCAGCACAAGCAATAGCTGCTGGTTTTGGAGGCCTGTTGGGAACAATTCTTGTGGATTTATTGCAAGTGGCTGACCTTAGCCCCGTAAATGCTTATGGTATGGTTTTTTCACTAGAAGCCAGCCTGTTTGCATTAGCTGCTCTTTTAGCAAGCACATCAATTACGTTTAATAAAAGTTATGGGAAAAATATAGCAATACCGGGT
>CAYMIR010000146.1:0-3945 GCA_964390655.1 uncultured Marinovum sp. | reverse complement strand
ACTTTTACAGCTGATACGGGTGTAACCGCTTCCCTACTCGGTGATAATCAAATCCAGTTAGAAGGCGATGCGAGTAATTTAATTGTAAGTGGATTCCAACATTTTGGAAATGACGAAACCCAAGCAAGTATAAAAATTTTAGAAGAAAAAAATGGAGCTGTGTTGCAGACGATTTCTGAAAACACTTTGCAAAGTTCAAAGATAACAGGCCGCATAACCGATGTATTCGAGCACTTTGCTGGCAAACGAGCCGAGGTCAGTGCCAATTCGAGACGTGCTCAGGATTCGGAAGTTGCTCTACAAGATATTTTGATAACTCTTGAAGAGGATATATCTGAAATAAGAGATGCTGATCTTGCCAGTATTATTACCCAGTTAGAATTTCTAATGACCCAAAAAGATGCAGCTCAGGCTACATTTACTAGAGTTACAGGGAAATCTCTATTTGATCTCATAGGATGAGCAAAAGTATCCGATAGCAAGGTTGGTATGGATTTTGCTCCTAATTTTTAAATTAGGAGAGCCCAATGTATTCAATTATTAAATCAGGAATGGCCAGCGCAATGCATGAGCTTTCTGTTATTTCTAATAATGTTTCAAATGCAAACTCTAATGGGTTTAAGAAGTCTTTGGTATCCTTTGCAGACTTCGCAGGTGGTATATTTCCGGCTTCCGTTCAAAGCTCTGCAAATGGACTAGGCTCAAGAATTGAAGAGACAAGGATAAGCGATGCTCAGGGAGCAATTTTATCAACCGAAAATAAAACTGATATGGCTCTTCTTGGTAACGGATTTTTTGCACTCCAAAATCTCAGTGATAATTCGCTTTCTTTCACAAGAAATGGTGCTTTTGGGCTTGATGAGCAGGGTTTTCTTACAACGGCAGATAATCATCGCGTCTTGGGGACTCCAATATTTGAGGACGAATTTGGGCAAATAGCTGGTAACATTGAGGCATTACTGCCAATACAAATTCCATCAGTAAGAGACGATCTTGTTATGTCTGAGTTGCAGATTTCGCCAGATGGACGTATTTCAGCCAGATATGGTGAAGAAGAGCCAGTGCCGATTAGTTCTTTGACACTTGGTATTTTTTCCAACCCAGTTGGATTGAAAGAGCTAGGTAATGCACGTTTTTCTGCTACTGATCGATCCGGTCTACTGACGCTCGGAGCTCCAAGGGATCCAGGCTTTGCTGACCTTCAAATTGGAGGCCTAGAAATTTCAAATGTTAATATCACTGAAGAATTAACTGCAATGATAAAAGCGCAACAGCAATTTAATGGCTCAGCAAGACTAATGCAGGCAAATTCTGATATGGTTGAAAAGTTAACAAGATAAGACTTTATGGGGAAAGAAAATGGCGAGTTGTTTAGAATGTAATGTAAAAATGGGTTACAGCGAGACAAATGCCGCTCGTAATCACGACGGTATGTGTATTGCTTGCTATGTAAAGTCTCTCGTCAAATCAAAAGTGGATGCTGCAAACAAACCCAAAAAACCAACAAATGCCAAATCGATTGATAATCTGTTTGAAAAGTTTGAAAATTTGCTCATAACCAGTGAAACAGCTACTAACCTTAGGGTTCGAAAAAGGTTTGGGATTGTCCATGGAGAGGCTAGTTTGTCCGGCACACCCCATGAAAAACCAAAGTTTTTTGATCGCTTTAGGAAAAGAAAGAAATCTCTAGAAAATAACGGCTTGCTCAAAAAAGTAATTGAAGAAGCAAATATAGAGCTGAAAGCTAATGCTATAAAATCAGGCGCCAATGCAGTTTTGGGGTATGATCTCAATTTGACAACAACGAACTTTGGTTCAAAAAATTTCGTACTTGTGTCAGTATCGGGTACGGCGGTCGAAACCGCATGATACGGTTTCAACTTTATAATTTTTATATTTAAAGTCCGCGTTTCGAGTGACAGTCGAAGAAGTGTGCTGTTAAGGTTGTCATGTTATCCTTTTCTTCCCAACCGGTTATAGATAAAGCATTCGCACCAGTTACGAGTGCCCTATTTCTTAGCGCTATCAGAGTCTGAGTATATGACAGTGCGCTAGCAAACTGTAGGGCAATTGTCCTAGAGCACATATCACTGCCCCTAGTGTAAGAATATGCATGAACACTAACTTTTTCTGAACCTTTTAAGGCTTTTGCATCTAAAATTGTCAAGGTGGTGGCATTTGTACTACTGTAATTAATTTGGCCTTGTGAGGGTGGGATCGTTACCTGGCAACCAATCAAAATTGTTGCTAAAAACGATAATAGAATAATTTGTTTAAAATTTTTCATAAGAAATTCCTTGTTCCTAACGCGTTATTACGACATCTAGTCCCATCGTTTTAGTTTTATAAACTCTCTACTTCACATTGGTAATAAAATGTAGCCATTGTAAGGTATCGACGTCAAACAGGCTCAAGGCTGGACATAAATGTATACTTGGAACCTTTAGAATGAGAAATGTTGAAGCAACGATAGCTCAAAAATATAATAAAAGATTTACAAAATTGGGGGCAGTGCCGGAAGCTAGTCTATGGTTTTCAAAGGAAAGACAATTGGTTCGGTTTAAACTAATTGCTGACGTCATTGCCCAAAAACGGCCAAAAGCAAATTTTTCCATAAATGATATTGGTTGTGGCTATGGTGCTTTTATTCCCTACCTCTTCAAGCGGTTTCCTATTGCAGATTTCACATATACCGGGTTCGAAATTGCTGAAAAACCTCTGAATTACTGTATAAAAAAATACCAGACATCAAATATTGTTTTTGAGATGGGGAATTCGCCGAAAAGGTACAGCGATTTTAGTATTATGTCGGGTACATATAATTATGCTCCAGTACTTAGTCCGAAAGTATGGCAAGCTTATTTGTTTAAAAATCTGAGCCAAATTTGGAGTTATTCTCGCTGTGGTATGATTTTCAATTTGTCTATAGCGAGCGAAGCAAAAATTACTTCGCAAAATATCTCATATTTTAGTCAGGAAAATGTTATGAAGTTCTGCCAAAACGAACTTGGTAAAACTTCACTTATCTTCTCAAATAGCTTACCTAAGGAAGCAACTTTTAGTGTTTTTAGATCTTGAGTTTTGGATTTATTTTTTTTCGATACCTAGAAAGTTTGTTCCGTGGTATAAAATTTGCAAATTCAAAAATAAAATCAATCGATAGTTATTATCATGTATAAATTTTTGTTTTTATTTTTTGTCATTGGATCAGCTGCTTTAGTTTATCAGTACTTTGAGCGCCGTTACTATGCTCAAACCGTCATTTCTCGTATAACTTTAGAAACCAATTGCAAAATGGAATTAGAAGCATTTGCGGTAAAAAATCTCAACTCTGGTGAAATTAGAGAATTTCAGCATGGCGAAGCATTTATAAAAGCCACTCTAGCCGATAATTTGAAAATCGTATTGGCCGAAAAATTCCAAGACGTTTCATTTGAAGGTGAAGTGTTTCCAGCAACATCCAAAGTGGAAGTATTCCAAGATTGTGACAAAACGATTGGTATCGAAGGAGTTTTTAAAAGTTTCAACAAACAATTTTCATCAAATTAATTTGGAAATATTATTTCAAAATCAACTTGTTTTAGTAAAACTTTATGTCGTTCGATTTACTAGTTAATTTTCCATAGCAAGTGCGTGTTGACATCGAAAGCTTATGCGCCTATACGCTCGCGAATATACATCGAGGATTTATCGGTGTTGCTTCAGGTTTGGAGTGGGCAAGATCAAGGCTTTTGTTTTGATCCTCTGAAAATTACCGCGTCGTTCTAAACGGTTTGGACGAAGGCGGTGCTTTGCATTGCGCACGGGCAGTGTAAATATTAACCGCACGGCGGAGGCTGTGTAGACATTAAATGAGACACACGGGGTAACCTGAATGCCAACAATACAGCAGCTGATCCGCAAACCAAGGCAGCCTAAAATAAAACGTTCTAAATCTCAGCATTT
>CAYMIR010000145.1:1641-3951 GCA_964390655.1 uncultured Marinovum sp. | reverse complement strand
GAGACTTCAAATCATGGGGCGATATCTTATTCTTGGGTCAATTTAAAAGATATATCAGCAAGTGTACCCTTAAGTATTGTGGCTGCGGAGGATGTGAATTTTTGCAATCATTGGGGGTTTGATTTGGCAGCAATTCGGTCAGCTATTGAGCAAGGATCCAATAGAGGCGCATCTACATTAAGTCAGCAAGTTGTAAAAAACTTATTTCTCTGGCACCAAAGAAGTTGGATCAGAAAAGCATTTGAAGCTGTTTTGACCCCAGTCGTAGAGATTTCTTGGCCAAAAAAAAGAATTCTTGAGGTTTATTTGAATATTGCTGAATTTGATGAGGGTATTTTTGGAATTGAAGAGGCCAGTCAGAAGCTCTTTGGAATGTCTTCCAGCAAATTGAGCTTACAGCAGGCGGCGTTGCTAGCAGCTGTTTTGCCAAATCCTAAACAGCGTTCAGTTACAGATCCCAGCAAATTTATTCAGAAACGCGCGCTATCAATTGCTGATGGAGCTGCCACGATACTGAAAGATGACCGTTCAGATTGTTTTACTGATTGAAAATCGTTTAAAATCGGTGCATGTGTCTTCGAAAATAATATTTAATTTTTGAAATGCTTAGACTCTATCATCTTCCTCTTTCACCATTTTGTAGAAAAGTTCGCCTTGTATTGGCGGAAAAAAAAGTTGAAGTGGAACTCATTGAGGAGAGGTACTGGGAGAAATCTCCTGAGTTTTTGAAAAAAAGTCCAAGTGGTAAAATACCTATTTTACAATTGGATGGAATGCTTCTTACCGAAAGTACTCCCATCTGTGAGTTTTTGGAAGATTTGTACCCACAGCCTAAATTAATGCCAGATAGCGCTGAGGATCGCTACGAAGTGAGAAGATTGGTAAATTGGTTTGATGATAAGTTTCATTATGAGGTAACATCCAAACTCTTATACGAGAGAATAAATAAGAAAATTATGAAACAGGGCGCTCCTGATAGTAAAAATGTGATGAATGGAAAACGTAAAATTAAATATCATTTAGACTATATGACCTATTTATTGGAGCGTCGCAGGTGGTTGGCTGGAAATTCCATGACTTTGGCAGATTTTACTGCTGCTGCTCACTTCTCAACATTGGATTATACAAAAGATGTTGATTGGGTTGAGTCAAACACAGTCAAAGACTGGTATGCAAAAATAAAATCGCGCCCGGCTTTTCGTGGCATTTTAGCAGATCAGATCTCTGGGTTTCCACCTTCTGATCATTATAATGATTTAGATTTTTAAAATTTTTCTAATTTCTATTTTCTTTTTGCCTGGAAACTATATTTGTTGACAGACATTTTTAATCTTTCGAAGCGTTTAGATGACTAGTGATGGTATTAAACATAAGCTAAAGGAACGAGCCCAATTTGAGGGCTTTAGTCTTATGCGGATATGCCGACCTTGGAGTTTGAAAGAGCATTCACAGAGGCTTCAAGAGTTTTTGAATCAAAATAGGCATGGTGAAATGTCGTGGATGAATCAGAAGGTAGAATGGAGATCTGACCCAAGTAGTCTATGGCCAAATGCCCAGTCGTGTGTGATGCTAGGCGAAAGTTATTCTCCAAAGCATGACCCGCTAGAAATTTTAAAAAAACCTGAAAAAGGCGCGATTTCTGTCTATGCGCAAAACAAAGATTATCATGATGTAGTCAAAAAGCGATTAAAACGCTTAGCCCGATGGCTAGTGAAAGAATTTGAATGTGAAGTGAAGGTCTTTGTTGATACAGCTCCTGTTCCTGAAAAGGCTTTAGGTCAGGCAGCAGGATTGGGTTGGCAGGGTAAGCATACAAACTTGGTCAGTAGAGAACTAGGAAGTTGGTTCTTTATTGGATCGATATTCACTACGCTTAATATCGAAGAAGATAGCATGGAAATAAGCAATTGCGGGACATGCACTTCCTGCCTAGACGTGTGTCCAACAAATGCATTTCCGAAACCATACAAGCTAGATGCACGCCTTTGCATTTCGTATCTCACTATAGAAAGTAGTAGCCCTGTTCCTGAGCATTTAAGACCAAAAATTGGAAATCGTATATATGGCTGTGATGATTGTCTTGCTGTATGCCCTTGGAATAAGTTTGCAAAAGAGGCTGCCGATAACAAATACCATGCACGCGACGATTTACTAGAACCAGAGTTAGATGAGCTCGTAAATTTAGATGACCTTTCTTTCCGAAAAAAATTTTCAGGTAGTCCCATAAAGAGGATAGGCCGTGATAGGTTCATTAGAAATGTATTGTATGCTATCGGTAATTCGCATGACAAAAGATATCTGGATAAAATT
>CAYMIR010000145.1:0-1541 GCA_964390655.1 uncultured Marinovum sp. | reverse complement strand
TTGGGGATTGGATCAGCAATACAAAAAGCGGTAAAACAGAGAAATACAGCACCAGAAAAAATCTCTCTAGTTTCTCTGTCAACTACCCTAGCAACTAATGCTTTAGTTGAGGGACAAGGAGATAGAGTCGCATTAATCATGATTGGTTTTAAGGATAGTGATCTTGAGAAGCATTCAATTTTTGATGCACTGAAAGGGGATCCTTTTTTAGTTATAGGGGGTGGTCATAATCATGCAGGTTTTGAAAAAAGCCCGCTTGAAAAAAACAAATTGTCGAAATGGATATCCGAAATTAAAGGTGTTTCCGCTTACGCAATTTGTTCACAATTTGCAGTAAGGAACCCAGAGCATGAATTAGAAGCTGCAGAAATTATTCGCAAATTGACAGATAAACCTGTGAGTTTATCCCACCAACTTTCGGCTAAACTCAATGGCCCAAAGAGAGCATTGACAGCAATTTTAAATGCTCGATTAATTGCTTTAATTGATTTGCTGATTATAAAAGCTGAAGATGTCATAAAGAGCCTTGGAATTTTAGCACCCTTGATGGTTGTAAGAGGGGATGGCGCCTTAATTAGTGCTGCACAAGCACGCGAAAAACCGATTGAAACCATTTTGAGTGGGCCAGCTGCTTCAATTGTTGGGGCAAGATGGTTAACAGGCGAAACAGAGGCAATTATCTCAGATATTGGAGGTACAACAACTGACATAGCTGTTCTAATGGGAGGAAAGCCTGCTATTGACCCGCGAGGGGCAAGTGTTGGCCCATACAGAACCATGGTTGAAGCAGTAGCCATGTATACGTTTGGATTAGGTGGTGACAGTGAGGTAAAATTGCAGGTAGAGGGTTTAGGTGGAGATATTTCTTTGGGCCCTAAAAGAGTAATACCAATTTCTTTGGCCGCAGCAATTGAACCAGATTCAATTCACCAAACCTTAGATAGTCAACTTAAAAATGAAACACCAAATGATTTTGATGCAAGATTTATAAGAAGAACGAGGGCCTCAACAGAACCAGTATTATCTGAGCGCGATGATAAAGTTTACAGGAGAATTGGTGAACAATTCTATCCCATGAGCGAGGTGGTTAAATCTCGCTTAGATTTGCAATCTGTAGTTAAATTAGTCTCTATGGGCGTTGTTCAAATTTCAGCTTTAACACCTTCTGATGCTAGTCATGTCCTCGGCAAATCAAATGCCTGGGATAAAAATGCAGCGATAAAAGCTGTCGATCTTTTTGCCCGACGCCGTGGTGGATCTGGGGAGCTTTTAGCTGACTCAACTTCGCAAATGGCTGAAAGAATAGTTTGCCAGCTTACAGAGCAGACAAGTAGCTCTATACTGGAAATGGCATTTTCAGAAGAAAAGGTTGATTTTGGAGATAAGCCACATGTTTTAGCCAAACATCCTCTGACTCAGTTTGGTCTTGCGGGGTATAGTGATTTAATAAAAGTTAATGTTGGGATTAGTAAAAAAATTATAGGCCTAGGAGCCTCCGCACTGTCCTATTATCCTGCTGTTGGTGATAAATTAAATTGTGA
>CAYMIR010000144.1:0-3960 GCA_964390655.1 uncultured Marinovum sp. | reverse complement strand
GGGAAGATTATTTATGGGAAGAAGAGGTTTAGATGATTTTTTCATCTGATAACTACAGCCCAGTTCCTCAGCAGGTCCTGGATGCTCTAGCTGAAGCGAACAAAGGGTACCAGCCTAGCTATGGCGAAGATAGTCAAATGACAAAAGTTCGGCATTTGATCCAAGAAGCATTTGAGGCTCCTGAGGCAGCGGTTTATTTGGTTGCAACTGGAACTGCAGCTAACTCACTTGCGCTTTCGACCTTGTGCGAGCCTTGGCAAACGATTTTTTGTAGTCCTGTTTCACATATACACGAGGATGAATGTAATGCACCTGAGTTTTTTTCTGGAGCGAAACTAACTCTTGTTGGCAATAGCGATAAAATAAATCCAAAAGAATTAAGAGAATCAATACAAGCTGAAGAGTCCAGGGGTGTCCATGGCCCACAAAGAGGCCCGATATCGATCACCCAAATTACAGAAAAAGGACAAGTTTACACATTAAATGAAATTAAGGAACTTAGCCAAATTGCTAAGGAATTTGATTTGCCAGTTCATATGGATGGTGCGCGGTTTGCAAATGCATTAGTTTCACTTGAATGTACCGCTGCAGAAATGACTTGGAAAGCTGGAGTTGATGTTGTGAGCTTTGGCGGTACAAAAAATGGCTTGATGGGCGCGGAGGGTGTCATATTTTTTGATCCCCAAAAAGCTTGGGAGTTTGAATTACGAAGAAAAAGATCGGCGCACTTATTTTCTAAGCATCGTTATCTTTCTGCTCAAATGTTGGCCTATTTACAAAATGATTTGTGGATAGAATTAGCAGGGAAAGCAAATAAAGCTGCTGCGCGACTTATAGCGGGATTGAGGGAAATTAAAAAAGTTGAGTTTTTAGTTGAACCAAAGGCAAATTTAATTTTTGTCAAAATGCCAGCATATATGCATAGAAAGGCATATGCTAAAGGTTTAGAGTATTATACTTGGTCTGAGATAGATGGGGTCAGTGATGATACACCAGTAGTGGCTCGTTTTGTAGTAGACTGGAGTCGCTCATTAAAAGACATAGACAAATTTTTAGAAATTATGAGAAACGCAGCTTAAAAAGAAATTCATACTTAAAAATCTAAATTAGCTACAGTTAAGGCATTGCTTTGAATAAACTCCCTCCTGGGTTCTACAACATCACCCATTAACTTTGTAAACAAATCGTCAGCCTCTGCTGCATCGGTTATCTTGACTTGCAATAGTGTTCGAGCGTCAGGATCTAGGGTTGTTTCCCAAAGTTGATCAGGGTTCATTTCACCAAGACCTTTATAGCGTTGGAGTGTAAGTCCTTTTTCCCCTTCCTTTAGAATCGAGCTTAGTAATTCTAAAGGGCCGTAAATGGTTTGACTTTGATCTTTTCGAATAAGGGTAGCAGGGCTTTCATAGACTTCTTTTAGACTTTCAGTAAAAGTACCGGTTTTTCTTGCCTCTCCTGATCTTAACATGGGTCCATCTAAAGTGCGTAGCTCTTCTACACCCCTCAATACTCTTGCTAAGCGAATACCTTGGTCCTGTGTAATCCTTCCAGACCAGCCCCGTTCATATTCTAAAGCAATAAGGTTCAATCTCGTTGCGATACTATCAGCAGTACCTTGTAAGTCTTTATCCACTGCCCCTGGAACAAAAGCGCCGGCTATAGCTGCCTGTTCTAATATGTGTCGCGGGTATTGCGTTGGAAAGGCCTCCAAAACTTTATCAAGTTGACGGGCCTCATCCACTATTCTTGCTAGATCTTGACCTGCAATATCAGCATTTGACCCAATTTTAAGCACTGCCCCTTCAATCCCTTGTTGGACAAGATAATCATCAAGTGCTGATTGATCTTTAAGGTAAACCTCAGATTTTCCTCTGCTAACCTTGTATAGCGGAGGCTGAGCAATATAAAGGTAGCCACCTTCAACTAACTCTGGCATTTGCCTGTAAAAAAATGTCAACAGAAGCGTTCTAATATGAGCACCATCTACATCTGCATCTGTCATAATCACAATTTTATGATATCGTAATTTACTTATATCAAACTCATCTCTTCCAATTCCGGTACCAAGTGCCATAACCAAGTTTCCAATCTCCTGGCTGTTTAACATTCGGTCAAATCGAGCTCTCTCTACATTTAAAATTTTTCCTCTTAAGGGTAAAATGGCCTGTGTTCTACGATCGCGTCCGGTCTGGGCTGAACCTCCAGCAGAATCTCCTTCAACTAGAAAAACTTCAGTTTTTGATGGATCTTTTTCCGCACAGTCTTTAAGCTTTCCTGCAAGATAATTTACATCTAAGGCTGTTTTCCTACGGGTTAGCTCTCGTGCTTTTCTTGCAGCTTCGCGAGCTAGAGCTGCTTCAATAATTTTACCAACAATAAGCTTTGCTTCGTTGGGGTTTTCCTCAAACCATTCTCCTAATTTTTCATTCATTAAGCTTTCTACTGCTGGTCTTACCTCAGAGCTTACTAACTTATCTTTAGTTTGGCTTGAAAACTTTGGGTCTGGAACTTTTACAGACAACACGCATGTTAAACCTTCTCGTGCGTCGTCACCAGTAAAGTTTACCTTTTCTTTCTTTGCAATACCGCTTGCTTGTGCATAACTATTGATTGTTCTAGTTAGTGCTCCACGGAAACCTGCAGTATGTGCTCCCCCATCTCTTTGAGGAATATTATTCGTAAAAGGGAGGACATTTTCATGGTAACTGTCATTCCACCACATTGCTACTTCGATACCAATTTCATCCTTTTCGCCCGTGATAAATATAGGTTCTGGGATCAAAGAGGTTTTTGATCGATCTAGATACTTTACAAATTCCTTTACGCCACCCTCGTAAACCAATTCTGAACTTAAGACTTCAGTGGGTCTTTCGTCCTCAAGAATAATTTTTACACCAGAGTTAAGGAAAGCTAACTCTCGAAGACGCTTTTCAAGAACTTCAAAAGAATAGTCCAGGTTAGAAAAAGTCTCAGTAGAAGCTAAAAACCTGACCTCAGTGCCACGCTCCTCGGCAACATCTTTTATTTTTTTTAAGTGCTCGGTTGTTTCTCCATTTGCAAATTTAGCAAAATATTCGCTTCCATCACGCCAAATTCGTAGTTCGAGCCAAACCGATAGCGCATTAACAACTGATACTCCAACACCATGCAAACCTCCGGATACTTTATAAGAATTACTATCAAATTTTCCACCTGCGTGGAGTTGGGTCATAATAACCTCAGCTGCAGAAACCCCCTCTTCTTCGTGAATGTCAACTGGTATCCCTCGTCCATTATCTCGAACAGAAACACTGCTATCAGCATGAATTTTTACATGAACATAGTCTGCATGCTTAGCTAAAGCTTCATCTATACCGTTGTCTACGACCTCATAGACCATATGATGCAGCCCACTTCCATCGTCAGTATCGCCGATGTACATCCCTGGTCGTTTTCTTACTGCTTCTAAACCTTTTAGAACCTTAATAGAATCGGCGCTATATTCTTCCTGCTCTTGCTCGAATTCGGACATTAACTCGATCCTTTAATTTTCTAATACTATACGATTTATGGTAGCATATGTCACGCATTTCACTACATTTAGTACCTACATTATGCTAAAAATGTGTACTATTTGGCTTTCTTTAGTCGTTCTGCGTTATTAATTAGAAATTGAGAGTTCGGAAACACCATCAATAGTTGAAACTTCTATAAACTGTGCCTTATTTTCAAGTTCTGAAAATAATTCGGGCCCTGTTCCTGTCATCCAAGCTTGAACACCAAGTCCACATATTTCATCGTACAAAGCTGCTTGTCTCTCTTTATCGAGATGTGCGGAAACCTCATCTAGCAAGACAATTGGTGAAACATTACTAATTTTTGCAAGGGACTTAGCATTTGCTAATATTATTGATATCAAAATGGCTTTTTGTTCTCCTGTTGAGCAATCCTTTGCTAAAGTTAATTTGTCCTCATAAATAG
>CAYMIR010000143.1:0-3961 GCA_964390655.1 uncultured Marinovum sp. | reverse complement strand
ACTATTATAACAGACACTCGCGAGATTTCTGCCGATGATTTTTTCCAAGGAATGTTTGAGACGGCGTTAGAGGAAGGTGAAATTATTCTTTCTGTGCGATTTCCAGTTCCAGCTTTGTCATCATATCAGAAATTTGTTCAGCCTGCTTCCAGGTTTGCTATGGTAGGTGTGTTTTTGTCAAATTTTGATAATGGAACCAGAGTAGCCGTTACTGGGGCATCGGAGGAAGGCGTTTACCGTTGGAATGAAGCAGAAGTAGCACTTAACGATAACTTTTCTGAAGCCGCTCTCAATGATCTTTCAATAGAGCCAGAAGGCATGATAAGTGATATTCATGCGTCTAAAGAATATCGAGCGCACTTGGTTAAGGTTATGACAAAGCGCGCGGTCACTAACACATCTTAAAAAAATAAATTAATTTAAAAAGTCCCGGAATTGGGGCTTTTTTTATTTCTCTAAAAGTTTACAAGTTCTAAATTGATTTAGCTTATATCTATCGGAGTAATTCATGGTAAATTCTTTTGCTAGTTATCCAAGTTTGTCTGGTAAAAATATTCTTATTACCGGAGGCGCGTCCGGTATTGGGAAAGAGATTGTAAAAGGTTTTGCTGAGCAGGGGGCTAATGTTGCGTTTTTAGATTTGAATGATGAAGCTGGGAAGCGCCTTTCCATCGATATTGGGGAAAATGTTTTTTTTGAAAAATGCGATTTAAAAGAAATTGATAATTTAAAATCATCAATTGAAAAACTCAAAGGTCAAATTGGATTATTTGATGTATTGGTAAATAATGCTGCTCAAGATGATCGACATAATTGGCAAGAAGTGACAGAAGACTATTGGGATGAGCGATTTGCTACCAACTTACGACATCAATTTTTTACCATCCAATCTGTTTCTAAAGATATGATCCAAAAGGGAGGCGGGTCTATTGTAAACATCGGTTCAAATTCATGGATGGAGGCGGTTGGAAATTTTCCTGCATATGCAACTGCAAAATCCGCTGTCCATGGATTAACCAGAACATTAGCACGTGATTTAGGTAAACATAGAATTAGGGTAAATACAGTCGTGCCAGGCTGGATTATGACAGATCGACAAAAAGAACTATGGGTGACGCCAGAGGGTTTAGAAAATCAATATAAAAGACAATGTTTACCTGATTTGATTGAACCTATTTATGTTGCTCGTATGGTTTTATTTTTGGCATCAGATGATGCAGCGATGTGTACGGCTAACAATTATATGGTTGAAGCCGGATCTATATAGTGCTTTTGCCTACTAAAACTTATAGACAATGGTGTGATTTTTGATTGCTTTATTAAATATTTTTGAAATTGTTGCTCCTGTCTTTATTTTAACTGCTGTAGGTTATTTTTGGATAAAAATTGATTTTGAGTATCCTGTCGAGTTCATAACTCAATTTTCTACAACTTTGGCTGTGCCATGTTTAGTTTTTACGGCACTGATGAAGACTGAAATCCAATCCAATGATTTTATTGATGTTCTTGTTGCGGCTTTTATTGGTTATATTTTTCTAGCTATTATTGCATTTTCATTTGTTAAAATTTTTAATCTTGGACTGCGAACGTACCTTATGCCATTAATTGTGGGCAATACTGGTAATTTAGGTTTCCCACTCTGTCTTTTTGCTTTTGGTGATCCAGGATTTGGCTATGCTATAATCGTTTTTGCATTAACAAGTATTGTTGCTTTTACCATCGGTATCCGGGTTGTTGCAGGAGAAGGCTCTCCCATGCAGATACTAAAGGAGCCATTGGTTATAGGTACAATTCTCGGTCTAATTTTTATGTGGCGGGGTTGGGAAACACCTAATTTTTTGAGTAGTTCCTTAGAATTGATAGGACAAATGGCTATACCATTGATGTTAATAACATTGGGTGTAGCCGTTGCTAGATTGAAAATAACGGATGTAAAAAAATCATTTTTGATTAGTTTTTGTAAAATTCTCTTCGGAATAGTTGCCGCTATACTCGTGAGTTTTATGTTTGATCTACCAAAATTGGCGATTTCTGTACTCATCTTGCAATTTTCGATGCCAGTTGCTGTTACTTCCTATCTTTTGGCCGAAAAATATGGAGCTGATGCGAATGCAGTTGCGGGCCTAGTTGTTGTTTCAACATTAATTACTGTTGGAATTTCTCCAATTTTAATCGCTTTTCTTATTACTTAATCTATCCAACAAACAAAATTGGAAATTTAGATTTTTTGAGGTGACAATATTTCTGATTTCTTCCCACTCTTTGTTTTCGTCTTTGTCGGCTTGTTCACGCCAGGTCCAAATATAATTTTACTGACTGTTTCAGGCGTTAAATTTGGAGTTAAAGAAACATATCCCCATCTGCTCGGCGTGGTAATTGGTACTGGATGTTTGGCTGCAATTTCATCGCTAGGGGTAAATACCATAATTCTCATGGCACCAATATTAGAACTTATCCTTAAAGTAGTTTCTATTACTTGGATTACATATCTTGCCCTGCAGTTACTGATCAAAGATTACATTGAAAATGAAGAGAGTAAATCTAGGCCATTTAAATTTTCTGAGGCAGTATTATTTCAATTGATCAATCCTAAACTTTGGGCGCTTACCCTGTCAGCAACAGCTGGATTTAATTTAGATGGTTCTGTTTTCTTTAAGACGTTATTTTACTTTATTTTATTTGCTACTGTTAATTTTATGGTTTGCTCTTTTTGGCTTGTATTTGGAAGCTACGTTTCCAAATACTTAAAAAAGAAAATAATCTGGCGTTGTTTTATGTATTTAATGGCTTTATTTTTAATGTTCAGCGGATATTTGATTTTGATACAATAACGAGACAAACTGACAGCACTTTGAATAATTGGGGCGGAAAAAATGGAAAAAATTGCACTAATTAGCGGCGGTGCTAGAGGAATTGGGCGCGCTGCAGCTGAAATCTTCATTGAGCATGGTTTTAAGGTCATTATTCTTGACCGGGACAGAGAAGAACTTAACAAGACTTGCAAGCAAATTGTTGGTGCTATCCCGTTCAATTATGATGTTTCTGATCAAAATTCCATGAAAGAGATTAGTTCCCGGGTCGATAGTGAATTTGGAAGATTAGATTGTTTGATAAATAACGCAGGGATCGCTGACTTTGGTCCTATCGAGGAGTGTGATAGCAAAAAATGGCGCACTGTCATGGAAACGAATTTAGACGGAGTGTTCTATTTATCACAGTCTTTAATTCCGCAGTTAAAAAAGACAAAGGGAAGTATAGTTAATATTGCATCTATTTCTGGCTTACGAGGATCTACCCTTCGAGTTGCTTATGGGACTTCTAAAGCTGCTGTTATTCAACTAACGAAGCAACAGGCTTGCGAATTGGGAGAGTATGGCATTCGAGTGAATACCGTTGCCCCTGGGCCAGTGAAAACAAAATTATCCATAGCAGTGCACTCACCGCAAATCATAAAAGCATATCATGATGCTATTCCTCTAAATAGGTATGGTTCCGAACGAGAAATAGGGGAAGTTATTTTCTTTCTTTCTTCACCCAAAGCGTCATTTGTGACGGGCCAAACTGTTGCTGTGGATGGTGGGTTTGAGGCAACAGGGGTTGGTTTACCAGCATTGCGAGAGTGAAATTTTAAAAATAAATAAAGCTATTAAGGTTTGATAATGGAAATCACAAGCAAACATAAAAAAAGATTCTCAGCAGATGGGGCTGTTTTATTAAAAGGTGCATTTAGCGAATTCGTTGAGGGCGCCCAGAACGCTATTGAAGAAAATATTGCGAATCCAAGTTGGAGAGAAAGAACATATAAGCCGGATGACGGTGGTCAGGCTTTTTTTCAGGATTATGTCGTCTGGAACAAATTTGATGGGTATAGAAATTTGGTAAAAAATTCAAAAATGGCTTCAATCGCGGCAAAGCTAATGAATTCTAATACGGCACGCATTTTTCATGATCATATACTTGT
>CAYMIR010000142.1:0-3963 GCA_964390655.1 uncultured Marinovum sp. | reverse complement strand
CTTTAAATTTGTCGCTTGGAGGAAAAATATTATTAGACATGTGGTCTCCCATCGAGAATAAGATCGTTACATAGCTTTATCTAGTTAATTTGTAGTACGACCAAATTTATAAAGCTAAAATGCAAGCTCGCAACTCTAAATATGTAAAAATTCTTTACACTATTTCGTCAAATGTTATTGACCAGCTAGCAATTAGAGCAAACCTTCAAGATTATAGCCGCTTTCTAGCGTTGTTTTTAAAATTTTATCCTTAGACATTTTTCCAATTTGACCTAACGCCCAAATAGCAGCACATCTAGTTCCGCTAGTACAGTAGGCCAAAACTGGACGCTCACTTTCATTTATAAAATCCATTTGTTTTCCAATATTTTCAGCATTCATATTTTCGAATGTCAGGGGATGATATTCAAATGAAATGCCCATTTCTATTGCAACTTTTTTAATTAAGTTGGATTGGATATTTGGGTGAACTTCAAAATCGGGACGATTGCAAATAATTTTTTCAAAGCCCTTTTCTGAAAGGATTTCTATATCTGTTGAGGATATTTGTGGAGAGACATTGTATAGTCCAGATATATTAACGATTTGCATTTTTTCTAGATATCTGGACAACTCAAAGTTTGTTAACAGGGACTTTGATGTATGTGTTACCCTGTTCATCTGGGTCGGGCATATTCCCAGCTCTCATATTTACCTGCAGAGATGGGATGATTAACTTTGGCATATTCAATTTTTTATCGCGCTCGTCCCGCATCTTTACGAAGTCTTCTTTAGTTTTCCCCACTTTAATATGAATATTTTTTTCTTTCTGCTCTCGGACAGTCGTCTCCCAAGCAAACTCATCTCTTTCTGGTGACTTATAGTCATGGCCTACAAATATTCTTGTTTCATCTGGTAGACTTAAAATCTTTTGTATTGAATGAAACATCGTTGTTGACGACCCACCAGGAAAGTCACATCGTGCGGTCCCAAAATCTGGCATAAAAAGAGTATCGCCAACAAAAGCTGCATCACCAATTACATAAGTTAGACAGGCGGGGGTATGCCCGGGTGTATGAATGACATCGCCTCGCATTTGGCCTATGTGAAAACTATCACCATCTTTAAACAGTCGATCAAACTGCGATCCATCACGCTGAAACTCAGTGCCTTCATTGAATATTTTTCCAAAAGTATCCTGGACTAATTTGATATTCTCTCCAATGGCGATTTTGCCACCAATTTTTTCCTGCAGATATGGAGCTGCTGATAAGTGATCAGCGTGTACATGAGATTCTAACAACCATTCCACCGTTAAGCCCTTTTCATTTATAAAAGCTACAATTTCGTCAGCAAATGCGGTATTGGTCCTGCCTGATGAAAAATCAAAATCTAAAACGCTATCGACGATAGCACATGAGTTTCCGTTAGGGTCTGCAACTACATATGAGATAGTGTTTGTCGCTGTATCAAAAAATGATGTGACATTTGGTTTCATATTAACCTCCGGTAACAAAACGATACATTTAAAATATAACGTAAATCAAGTGCTACCTAACGTGATTTCTCAGAGCATTATTCCAAGAATTACTAGCATTAAACCAATAGCCGATAAGAAAAGCGCGGCCATATTTAAAGGAACTACTTTTTGTAGGCTGATACGCAATTCTTCGTCTGATTTAGCAAGCTTTTTTGCCTTTAAAACGGTTTTAATACACCAAAAGAGACCAACAAGGCCAAGTACAGATAAAATTGAGCCAATCCATATCAGTAATTCCATTTCTACCCCGTTTTATTCTTGAGTTAAGCTAGTTTATTTAATATCGCAAGTTCTCTAATAATTTAAAAATATAGAATATAGTTATCTATTTTTAGTAGGAGGAAATAATGGTTGATACCGTGCCTGACAGTCACAGAGTAGCTGGAGAGGAATTGAGGCAATTCGTCGAAAGATTTGAGCGTTTGGAAATTGAAAAAAAAGATATTTCTGATCAACAAAAAGAAGTTATGGCTGAGGCAAAGTCACGTGGATATGATACGAGAATAATGCGCAAAATTGTATCTTTAAGAAAACGTGATTTGGAAGATCTTGCAGAAGAAGAGGCTATTTTGAGTATGTACAAGACGGCGCTAGGAATGAATTAGCTTTTGGTAGTTATTCGATTATCTGCTATGTTTCTTTGATGTAAATTTGGTTTGAGCAGGTACATCTTGATAGAAGATAGATTACACACAAATAGAATTCCATTTTTGAAAAATGTGGACGTTTGGTCCTTTAATGCGGTTCTAATTGCTGCATTAGTAATTGCGCCCATACTATCTGTTTTCATAATTGCGTTAACTCCGACAGAAAATATTTGGCCGCATTTGTTATCAACTACTTTGCCGAGATATGCTTCTAACACGCTCCTTCTAATGGTTTTTGTTGGGGTATTTTCCGGTATAATAGGTACCTCTACCGCTTGGTTAATTGCGCGATACCGATTTGTTGGATCTAGTTGGTTGCAGTGGGCTTTATTTCTGCCTCTTGCGCTACCTGCCTATGTTGCTTCATATGCCTTAGTAGACCTTTTAGAATATGCTGGTCCGGTCCAGTCCCTGTTACGCAGTTTGTTTGGTTGGCAGACATCCCAGGATTATTGGTTCCCAGAAATCCGCAGTCTAAGTTCGGCAATATTTGTTTTGTCACTCGCTCTTTATCCTTATGTTTATTTGATGGCGCGCTCCGCTTTTTTTGAGCAATCAGCATCTGCTGACGAGGTTGCAAAGTCCTTAGGCATTTCAGTTGGAGGACGATTTTTTAGACTTGGTCTGCCATTAGCACGTCCCGCTGTGTTTGCAGGTATTGCTCTTGTAATGATGGAGACAGCCAGTGATTTTGGTGCAGTCGATTTCTTTGCTGTGCAGACTTTAACCACTGGGATATTTAGCGTTTGGCTGGAAAGTAATAATGCAGGAGGTGCTGCCCAAATTGCATCAACTGTATTAATTATAATTGTTATTTTAGTTTCACTAGAAAAATTTAATCAACGAAAATTACGCTTTTACAATCTGTCGTACCGTCACAAAAATATAGAAAAGATAAGTCTAAACCGTTTTAATAGTCTGATAGCTTTTAGTATTTGTTTTTTTCCAATTTTCTTTGGATTTTTACTCCCCTTCTTTGTTCTCCTAAATTTAGGGTATGGAAATTTAGATCTATGGATTAATGCTAGCTTAATTTCTGCCATAAAAAATACTTTAATAGTATCTGGGCTGGCTGCACTTATCACAGTCACGCTCGCATTATTGATGGTTTATGGTATCCGGCTTTCAGGTAGAAAATTACCACTTTTGATTTTACCTTTAACAACCATAGGATATGCTGCACCAGGAGCAGTTCTAGGAATTGGTATTCTCGTTCCTCTAGCTTTTTTTGATAATTGGCTGGCAGATCGAATTTTTGATTTAACTAGATATGATCCTGGATTGATTTTAACAGGAACTGCTTTTGCGGTAATTCTAGCTTATTGTGTTCGCTTTTTTTCTATTGCACAACAAACAATTGATGGAGCGCTTGGAAGAGTTTCTCCAAGTTTGCCGAACGCTGCCAGATCATTAGGTCGTAATAAATTTCAAGTTTTGTGGGAAATTTATCGACCCTTAATAAGTGCTTCGACAGCTACTGCACTCTTACTTGTGTTTGTAGATTGCGTAAAAGAATTGCCCGCAACTATGCTATTGAGACCATTCAATTTTGAGACGCTCGCTACGCGCGTGCATGTACAAGCAAGTTTAGAAGATTTACCAAACGCTGCTCCTGGTTCAATTCTAATTGTTTTGATAGGGCTTTGTGCTGTATTTTTGTTAGCTAAAGTTAACAAGTATATTTCTCACTAAATTTATTTTGTCTCTTGCAAGATTGAAAGTGTTTATTTAATGACCCTTTGAGTGCCCCTATAGCTCAGCTGGTAGAGCAACTGATTTGTAATCAGTAGGTCCGCG
>CAYMIR010000141.1:0-3967 GCA_964390655.1 uncultured Marinovum sp. | reverse complement strand
CGGGAAACTTTATCTTTCTCTTTTACTGAAATATCTCCGACTCCAGCATATACTGTGAGTAAATTTCCTTCATGTTTCAAAACAATAATTGGTACTTCTTGAGTATCTGCAGTGATTGCCGCAACGATACCCTTTTCAGCCGCTGTTATAGGAGTTCCTGCGGGCGCCGATATGTCGATACCGTCCGTTTTATTTTTTACATAATCACGTATAATTTTACCATTTACTGGATATGAAAACTGTCCGGTGTCATTAGCATTTATATTTTCCGGTGGTTTAGAAGCTTTCGCTTTGCCAGATGTTGTTTCTGATTTGGCCTTCGATATTGGTTCGGGTAAAGCTTCTGAGCTACTTGGTGGCGAGGGAGTTTTACTATTTTCGCCAGGTTTTTCCATTACTACCTCAGGAACTATTTGATCTCTTGGCAGTGGGATTAACAGATACTGTCCTTCTCGAATTGCATAATTGCTATCTAGGCCGTTCCAGTCAGCTAGAGATCGAATAGAGACATTGTAGAGTCTTGATATAGTAAAAGCAGTTTCTCCTCTAGAAACCTTGTGTCTAATAGGTTCGTTTTCTTGCTTAGAAGCGGTATTTTTAATCCCCTTCTTTTTTTCTTCAGCTATTTCAATTGCTGTAGAGGCTAACTCGGTCACACTCACTTCCTTACGATTTGATGTTGAGCTATTTGACTGGAGTTTTCTTATATCCGTTCGATTTGGTAGGCTTATAAGTTGATCTTCTTTTAGTTTTTCTAGAGAACTCATACCATTATAAGAGGCTACATTTTTAGGCTCTAACCCAAGACGGTTAGCTATAGTTTCGATAGTATCACCCTCACGGGCCACTGCTACTTCATAGGTAGCATATGAAATAATTCCTCTGCTATCTGGCAAAGGTCTAGTGCCCATCGCTCTTCTAACAGCATCAGAGGTATCATACTCATTTCCCCTTAAATCAAAATCAAGGTCGTTAAGAACTCCGCAAGAGCTGACACTAAACAACATTAAAAATGCTATTGTTTTAAGAATTTTATTTGAAATTATATACTGCATTAAAAACGACTCACTTGATGAAATTATCGAATTTTTATTGCTCTTTTTCTGTGCCCGCAACCAGTGGAACAAACCTTACAGCGTGCAGGTCTTGATATTCGTAACCCCCATCTGTTTTGGTTATCTTGATAAGTTTTTGCATATTATCAGATTGACCCACTGGAATAACCATAATTCCACCTATTTTAAGTTGTGATAAAAGTGAAGCAGGAGGATCATCAGACGCGGCCGTTACAATTATTTTATCGAACGGTGCTTGTCGCTCTAAACCAAAACCCCCGTCAGATAATAAAGTGGTGATATTGCTAATATTTAAATTTTGAAAAACTTTAGTAGCATTATTAACAAGCAAACTGTAGCGTTCAACAGTATAAACGCGCCTTGCTAATAAGCTTAAAATTGCGGCTTGGTACCCTGATCCTGTTCCTACTTCCAAGACTTTATCTCTTGATGTAACTTGCAAAGCTTGTGTCATTAATCCAACTACCGTTGGCTGGCTAATCGTTTGACCGCATGCAATAGGAAGCGGAGTATCGTCATAAGCCTTCTCAGAAAAAATACCATTTACGAAATTTTTTCTATCAACTCTTTCCATCGCGTCTAAGACTTGTTTGTCCACAATACCCGCTTTTCGCAATGAAAAAAGAAATTGCATCTTTAGAGTTGCACTATCGATCATGGGCTTTGTTTAGGTAGTTTAGAGTATCATAATCGGTAAAGTCCGCTTTCATTGGTGTTATTGAGATATACCCATCCATATTCACTTTTGCATCGGTGTCTTCGGGTAAATCAGCATGTTGATTTCCTCCTTCAACAAATAGAAAATCTTTTCCTGATGGTGATTTGTGCGTTTTTGTTGAGAAAAAGGAATTTGGTCTTAATCCCTGTTTAACATATTTTACACCGCAAACATCCTCTGCAGTGGTCGGTGGAAAGTTTACATTATAAAATATTTTGTAACCTTCACTTACTGGAGATTTATTGTTTAGGATATCGTTAATTATTTGAACTCCGTGCATTTCACTTGCTTCAAAAGGGTTTTTTAAATTTAAATTCTGTGGACCATAATATTGTGATAAAGCAATAGATTTTACGCCCTGAAGAGCGCCCTCTAGGGCCGCTCCTATAGTTCCTGAATACAAAACATTTTCAGCTGAATTATTACCTCGGTTTACTCCGGAAAGGACTAAATCTGGCTTTTGACCATCAAACACATGATATATCCCGGCAAGCACACAGTCAGCTGGATATCCATCTATACTGAAGCGGTTCTGCTCAATTTCATTAATCATCATTGGACTTGTATAGCTTATACAATGCCCAACTCCGGATCTTTCACTGCTTGGTGCAACTGTGAAAACATTATTTTCATCAGTTAATTGAAGTGCTATCTTTGTTAAAATTTTAAGGCCTGGAGCGTTAATTCCATCATCGTTTGTTATGAGTATTCGCATATTTACCCTTAATTTAGAGATTTATTTTGAATTGTTGCCACTATAATCACAGTTCTAACAGTGAAACGAGCCTTTTTGCCTCAATGTTAATAGATTGTAACTCTTTTCTATTTTCCCCTGGATAAAAGCGAGCTCTTACTGCTGTAGGCATAGGGTTTGGTTGGAGAACGAAAATTTTTGGTCCAGTTGATTTACATTCATCTTGCCATGTTTTTACTATATGAATTTGCGCTGCTTTAGTTGCCCCATAAATTGATGAAAATTTTTTCATGATAGTATTATCTTCAAAAAAAACCGCCTTGCTACCCTTCTCGAGTAATGGAGATACCATCGGTATAAGTTTGGCGAGCGCTGTTACATTACTGGCCATAGATTCCTCCCAATCTTTGCTATCAATCGTAATAACGGGTCCAAGAGGAGCAGCATGGATTGCGGTGTGAACCCAAATTCTTACTTTTCCCCAACGGTCAAAAATTGATCGACAAAGTTGTGCAACTGCGTTTTCATCTGTTAAATCAATTGGCGCCAATGTGCTGGAGCCACCGCATTTTGTAATTTGATCATCTAATGCTTCAAGAGCACCTATTGTTCTCGAGACAGCTACTACATGGTGAGTTAACGATAGAATCTTTGCTAATTCAGCCCCCAAGCCTCTCGAAGCCCCAGTTACTAATGCCACCGGTTTGTTCATAGTTTGATTACTCCGCAGGGTCTAAGATACGCCTAATTTGCACAGACAGAAACTAACTCTTCATATTGAATAGTAAGCCAACCTAAGGCTTTTTCAGGATTTTTTTCTGCTATATCATTAGCTATTCCTTCAAATACTCGTGCTGACTGACTTTCCTCTAGTACAACAAAAGTACCACTACTTAGTATGGTTTGATAGGCAAAAAAGGAAATTGCAACTAATGCAATCCCTCTCAAGACTCCAAATATAAAGCCCAGAGCTTGATCTGGTTTATTTAGAGAAGTTTTGTTTATTACCACTGACAGAAGTGGAGTGAAGAACGAAACAAGCATCAAAGCTATGGCGAAAACAGCAGCGAAAGAGGAGAGTATAGCCAACTCACAACTATCTGATAAAATTGGCCCAATATAAGGGATTTCTTGCACAAATGGTAAAACTTCGGGAGCAAAAAAATATGCTAAAAAAGCTGCAATTATCCATGCAGCAATAGACATTAGCTCTCTAACCAGACCGCGTGAATAGGCTAAGAGAGATGAAACAATAACTATTGCTAAAATTACACCATCTACAATGTTAAAGTCAGACATTTAAATTTTCGTCCTCAGTTTTTATTTTATTTTTTCCATCTGATATTTTGTTTACGAATGACAGAAGATCCAAATTTTCAAAAACTTCTATATTTAATCCGTTGACTAAATTTTTATTTTTTGGGCTTTCGACTTTCTTGAAACCAAGTTTTTCAGCTTCTTTCAACCTATTTTCTATTT